>JAFXGO010000032.1 GCA_017520185.1 Elusimicrobiaceae bacterium
AGCGTTCTTCGTGCATTTTTTCAATTTTGGCTACCAATTCAAACAAGCAAGCCAAGCGGGTGAAACCTTCTTCTCTGGCGGTTTTGGCAAAACCGGCATACATGTCGGTCCATTCATAGTTTTCGCCTTGGGCGGCATCTAACAAGTTGGCAGCGGTTTCAGGGATTTTGCCGTCATGCAATTCTTTAAACCAAATTTTGGCGTGTTCTTTTTCGTTGTTGGCGGTTTCTTCAAAGATTTTGGCAATTTGCACATAACCTTCTTTTTTTGCCTTAGAAGCGTAGTAGGTGTATTTGTTGCGAGCTTGAGATTCTCCGGCAAAAGCGGCCCAGAGATTTTTTTCGGTTTGGGATCCTTTCAATTCCATATTTTCTCCTATATATTAAGGTACAACAATTTAATTTTTCACATCGTTTACTGCTTTACTGCAGTGTTTGCAAATCCCATGAAATTGCAGATTTACATTTTTTACTTCTCCAAATTCTTTTACTTGATCGTCTGTCCAAAAAGAGTCTTTTCCAAAAGTGGGAAAAATATCATACACTTCTCCACATTCCATACAGACGAAGTGATAATGCGGATTCAAATCCGCATCAAAACGTGCTTTATTAGAAAGCCCCACCCGAAACACCACCCCTGCTTCTTCCATGGAAGAAAGTGTACGATATACGGTGTCCAACGATATATTGGGCATCTTTTGACGCACACATTGAAAAACCTTTTCCACGCTGGGGTGCTCTTTGGACTGCGCCAATGCTCTGAATATTTCTATTCGTTGGTTAGTCACGCGCAAAGCACACTTGCGGCAAAGTTTCTTAAAGCCGTCTATTCTTTCATTAATATTTGTTTGTCGAAGGGCTTGCATATGTTTTTCCTTTTTAAGAATTATTCTTACAAAGAGTATAGCATTTCTAATCTTTTTTTACAAGCAAAAAATTTTGTATTTTTTTTACCTTTTTATGTTAAAATTTAACTAAGTAATAAAGATTATCTATAAAGATGAGGAAAAGTAAAAATATGAATCCTAAAATAGCTTACAATAAAGCATTAAAATTGATACAAAGAACCACATGGGTTTTGTGTACGGTTGTTTCTTCTTCTGACGGTTGGGCGGACCATTCTTACAGGACCAATTTTGCCAACGTAAACAGATATCCTTCATTGGCCAAAGAAATAGATTACACCAAATTGGAAAATTATTTTCCCATCAATAAATATTCTACGCGTTTAGTCAGCATTTTAAATTCTCCTAAAACAACACTCTATTTTTATGATATCACTACAGGAGAAATCTGCCAATTAAAAGGAAAAACAAGCCTCGTAGAAAGTGCCAAAAGACGCATAAAACTTTGGCAACCGGAATGGGAACGGCAATTTCCGGAAGGACCTACTGATGAAGATTATATGTTATTGCATTTCCAAACGGAATGGCTGCAATATTATGATGGTTGTTCCGACTCTTTTTGGGGTTTGTTAAAAGATGCTTTAGCCGGTAAAGCCACCAATCTGCCACTGCTTCCTTCCAAGAAAAATGTTTGGCCGGCCAGGAATATTAATTTAAGAGCTGATGCAAAAAGGAAAAACTCAAAAGAAGCAAGTAAAAAATAATTTTACAAACGGTGACCATTTTATAAAGGCCACCGTTTTTGTTATACTGAGTTGATGCATCAAAAACAAACGGAAATATGGCATAGCATTATTATCGGGGCAGGAGCATCGGGGCTTTTTTGCGCCGGCTCTTTTGCTGCACCTAAATTAGTGTTGGAGCATAATGACCGCGCCGGAAAAAAACTCTCCGTCACCGGCGGAGGAAAGTGTAATTTTACCAACTTATTTGTTTCCTCTAATGATTATATATCCTCACAAAAACATTTTTGTAAAAATGCTCTGGCTGCTTTTCGGCCGGAACATTTTACCCGCCTTTTAACACAAGAGAAAATCCCTTTTTATGAAAAAGAAAAAGGACAACTCTTTACACATGACGCCAAAGAAATTGTCCGCTTGTTGGAAAAACGCGCCAAAAAACAAAACACCACTTTTTCTTACAACACCCAAGTACTTGCTATTGAAAAAGAAAAAGATTTCTTTAAAGTACAAACTTCCAAAGGCATTTTCCTTGCCTATCATGTTATCATCGCCAGCGGAGCCATATCTTATCCGGCTTTGGGAGCCAGCGGATTTGCGTTTCAAACGGCACAATCTTTGGGAATCAATGTAATTCCTATTCGCCCCGCTTTAGTAGGCCTGCGCTTGGCAGAACCCTACAAATCCATTTGTCGAAGTTTGGCCGGCAATAGCCTTAATGTCACCATTAAAACATCAATAAGGACGGAAGATGGACAACTGCTTTTTACACACGATGGTATCAGCGGACCGGCGGTATTACAGAGTTCGCTATTTTGGAACGAAGGAGAAAAAATCAGCATTAACTTTATCCCTCAAATAAATGTACTGGAATTTTTAAAAAGTAATAAAAACAAAAAAGAAACTCTTTCAAAAATTTTATCTCCTTATATTTCTGCCAAAATAGCCAAATTGTTTTTGGCAGAGATTGATGTGCCTGCTTGTAATGCCAGTAAAGAAATTTTAATACAGGCTGCCACGCGTTTAAACAAGTTTGAATGTGTGCCGACGGGAACAGCCGGATATACCAAAGCAGAGGTGACGGCAGGGGGGATAGATCCTCGCTCCGTAGATTCTCACTCTATGCAAAGTAAAAATATAGAAGGGTTATTTATTATCGGAGAGGCTTTAGATGTGACAGGCCGCGTAGGCGGATTTAATTTGCATTGGGCTTGGGCTAGTGCTCATCTTTGCGCACAACACTTGTGCAAATCATAAAAAATATGTTTGTATAAAGATAGATTTTGATATAATAAAAAAAAGGAAAAAATATGGAATTTACAAAAGGACATCACTCTATTTTACGTCTTATCTGTATCAGTTTAAAAGCTGCGAACCAGTCCTTCGGTTCTATTATTGCCTCTGTTTTGTTAGTGGCATTATTTAATGTATTATTGTTTGGCATCGTATTTGGTGTAAGTTTTCTTAGTCCCATTATTGGCGCCATTTTAAACATTCCTGTTTCAATACTTTCCAGCTTTGTCGGATTAGTGCTCCCAATGGCTATGATTTTGATTTTGGCCTGCAAAATAGAGAAAAAGGGAATCAGTGCCTATGACGCGCTAACATCTTCCATTATGCCTTCTCTTTATTACATTGTTAGTGCTATCATCTTATCCATACCGCCGGCCATTCTGCTTATTGCGGCTTGTTTATCAAAGTCTACCACTGTAATACTATTGTCTTACCTTGTTATTTTGCTTGCATACTTACCCTTTATGTTTTTGCAACCGGCATTGGTGTTGCGTCAGCTTGGCCCCATCGAAGCATTAAAATATTCTTGGGAAATGGGCACTAAAAACTATTTAAAACTCTTGGCTATTTTATTTACCGTTCTCTTAACGGCTGTTATCGCCATCTTGGCTATTTTCTGTCTCATTAAAGCCATGAAACCGGAGTTAATTCTCTCATTAACCACTATACCTGCCCAATTTTGGCCGTTTTTTATCACTTCCTATTTGAATCAGATTTCTTTACCTTTATTGATTACCGGTATTGTGATATTGGTAGCATTGTATGCCTTTGTGTTTGTCTTTATGATGGCATTCTTAACCGCTTTATTCTTAGATTTCGATGCTGAATTTAGCATCTTCGGAAATAGAGATACAGATTCTCCGCTCTTGCAGGAAAATCCGGCAGAAACGCCTGAGTTTTCTCAGCAAAAGCCGGATCATCATCACGTTTCTGTGCAACATGAAGCGGTACAGGCCGAATTAGTGGACGAACATACCTCAGGCCATTTAGAACAAGTCTACAATCCGCAAGAACATTTGGATCGCGCGGTTGATCAAGAAGAAGACCGCATGCCAACTATTTTATTTGATGAAGAAATGATGAAGCAGTTAGCAGAAAACGAAAGACAAATGCGCGAACGTAAAGAACGTGCACAACAAAAAGACGATGATACTCCGGATAGTATCAAAATGTCTGACAAAACTTTATGATAAAACCTAAACCTTGCATTGCTTGCACTGTTTCCGCTGATCAAGCAGCGAGTTCGGTTTTGCCGTACAAAAAAGTATATGTAAATTTTAATTAGGGAGAGCCCGATAGGGGCCCTCCCTTTTTTATAGATATCAAAAAGAATAAAAGGAGAAAAAATGAAAGCAGTATTACTTACGCTGAACCTGCTGGGAGGAATGGGAATATTCCTCTATGGTATGAAAATTATGAGCGACGGCTTGCAGAAAATGGCCGGCGTCAAGATGAGACAAATGCTCTCTATCGCGACGACAAACCGCTTTGCGGCTACGTTCTCAGGCATGTTAGTGACAGCCATCATACAGGCCTCCGGTGCTACTACCGTCATGGTGGTGGGCTTTACCAGTGCCGGACTTTTAACATTGACCCAAGCCTTAGGAGTTATTTTCGGAGCCAATATCGGCACGACAATGACGGCGTGGATTGTGAGTTTGTTTGGTTTTAAAATTCAAATTTCACTGTTTGCCTTACCCGTTATTGCTATTGGTTTCTTTAGTCAATTTTTACCCTCTAAATGGGTCTCCGTACGACGTATAGGAGAGGCAGCCATCGGGTTTGGTTTACTGTTCTTGGGTTTAGACATCATGAAAAACACCATTCCGGCAGACTTTGCCCAAAGTCCATTTGTGGTCAACTGGCTTTCCAAACTCACACCGGATACGATTTGGAGTTTGATGGGGGTTATTTTAATCGGCAGTGTTTTGACCGTAATCTTGCAGTCGTCCAGCGCGGTCATGGCCATGACACTTACTTGTGCCGCTGCCGGAATCATCAACTTCCCGACGGCTTGTGCCTTAGTGTTGGGGGAAAATATAGGCACCACCATTACGGCCAATTTTGCCGCTATCGGAGCAAGTAAAAATGCACAACGTGCCGCGTTAGGTCACTTTTTGTTTAACTTTTTAGGTGTCGTTTGGGTCAGTTTGATTTTCAATTATTTTGTACAGTGGGTAGACTGGCTCGTGCCTGGCAACCCTTCCTCTATGGACCCGGAATCTTTAACCAGTGTTTTGCCGTATCACATTTCCGCATTTCATACGGTTTTTAATATCTTAAACACACTCATTATGTTGGCTTTCCTCAAACAATTGGCCAAGCTGACCATGATTATTATTCCAAAAAACAAACGTGAAGACAAACATAGCGATACGGAACTAGTGTATCTTAACACACGCTTGAACCAAACACCGGAATTGGCCATCGTCACCGCGCGCAAAGAAGTGGAACGTATGATGCAGTTTGTATCTAAACTTGTAGACAAACTTATTTACGCCATGAAAACTGATGATGAAAAACTCTTTGAACGTTTGATTGCCGATGCTAAAGAAATGGAGCACACTACAGACGTATTGGAGCATAAAATCAACACCTATTTGACGCAACTGACTCATGGCAACTTATCCCGCCATGCCATTGCTCAAACGGTAGCCCTTATTGATTTGACCAACAGCATCGAAGGGATGGGGGACTGCGGTGAAAAAATTGCCCGTATTTTGGAAAAATTCTGTCATACTAATCCGGCTTGCTTTACGGAAAAAGATTTGGAAAATATGGAAAGAATTGCCAAAAAGACCAAAGAAAATATTAAACATGCCCGTTTAACAGTATCTTTCTTTCCTAATATCGCCTCCCAAAATAAAGAACAGGCGGGCAAATTGTTTGAAACTGCCGTCAAGAATGAAGAAAAACTCAATGCCATGCGCAAAGAGCTTCGCTCCGAGCGCAATGAGCGTATTTCCAGCGGTGAGTTAAAAGTAAGTCCGTCTTCTATTACGGCTTACGGTGATGTTTTAAACAATTTTGAACGTATGGGAGACTATGCTATGCGCATCATTGATAGCGTACTGCGCATGAAAATCGTGGGGGTAGACGAAAAAAATCCCGTCAGCGGTATGCCCACACCAACCAACAACGAACCGATTGCATAATTATTAAAAAGGGATAGCCCGATGGAGGCCTCCCTTTTTTATAGATATCAAAAAGAATAAAAGGATAAAAAATGAAAGCAGTATTACTTACGCTGAACCTGCTGGGAGGACTGGCCATATTCCTCTACGGCATGAAATTGATGAGCGACGGCTTACAAAAAATGGCCGGTGTCAAGATGAGACAAATGCTCTCTATTGCCACCACGAACCGCTTTGCGGCCACTTTCTCGGGCATGTTGGTGACTTCTATTATTCAGTCTTCCAGCGCCACTACTGTCATGGTAGTAGGCTTTACCAGTGCCGGACTTTTAACCCTCTATCAAGCCTTAGGAGTTATTTTCGGAGCCAATATCGGCACGACGATGACGGCATGGATTGTGAGTTTGTTCGGCTTTAAAATGCAAATTTCTCTGTTTGCCCTGCCCGTTATTGCCATTGGGTTCTTTAGCCAATTTTTACCCTCTAAATGGGTGGCTATTCGACGCATCGGCGAAGCGGCTATCGGGTTTGGTTTACTATTCTTGGGTTTAGACATCATGAAAAACACCATTCCGGCAGACTTTGCCCAAAATCCGTTTGTGGTCAACTGGCTCTCTAAACTCACTCCGGACACAGCACTAAGCCTGATTGCCATTATTTTAACAGGTGCTATTTTGACCGTTATTTTACAATCCTCCAGCGCGGTCATGGCTATGGTTCTGACCTGTGCCGCTGCCGGAATCATCAACTTCCCGACGGCTTGTGCCTTAGTGTTGGGGGAAAATATCGGCACCACTATTACAGCTAACTTAGCCGCCATCGGAGCAAGCAAAAATGCCCGTCGTGCTGCCGTAGGCCACTTCTTATTTAACTTTTTGGGTGTGATTTGGGTAGGCTTAATCTTTAAGCATTTTATTGCTTTGGTAGATTGGTTTATTCCCGGTGCGCCATACGGTACCGATACGGAAATATTAAACAGTGTGCTTCCGTATCACATTTCTGCTTTCCACACAGTATTTAACATCTTAAATACGATGATCATGTTGGCTTTCCTGAAACAGCTTGCCAAACTGACCATGATTATCATTCCAAAAAGCAAACGTGAAGACAAACATAGCGATACGGAGCTGGTATATTTGGCCACCCATTTCAATCAAACGCCGGAACTGGCTATCGTCACGGCGCGCAAAGAAGTGGAACGCATGATGAAATTTGTTTCCAAATTGGTAGACAAGCTCATTTATGCTATTAAAACCGATGATGAAAAACTCTTTGAACGTTTGATTGCCGATGCTAAAGAAATGGAGCACACTACAGACGTATTAGAGCACAAAATCAATACTTATCTGACACAAATGACACACGGCAACCTCTCCCGCCATGCCATTGCTCAAACGGTAGCCCTTATTGATTTGACCAACAGCATTGAAGGTATGGGCGACTGCGGAGAAAAAATTGCCCGTATTTTGGAAAAATTCTGCCATACTAATCCGGCTTGCTTTACGGAAAAAGATTTGGAAAATATGGAGCTTATTGCCAAACAAACCAAAAACAATATCAAACATGCCCGTTTGACCGTAGCTCAATTTCCCAATATTGCCACGCAAGATAAAGACCATGCCGCCAAGCTCTTTGAAACAGCCGTTAAGAATGAGGAAAAACTCAATGCTATGCGCAAAGAGCTTCGCTCCGAGCGCAATGAGCGTATTTCCAGCGGTGAGTTGAAGGCCAGTCCGTCTTCTATTACGGCTTATGGTGATGTTTTAAACAATTTTGAACGCATGGGAGACTATGCTATGCGCGTCACCGAAAGTGTACTGCGCACAAAAATTGCGGGGGTAGACGAAAAAAATCCCGTCAGCGGTATGCCTACACCAACCAACAACGAACCGATTGCATAACGAGGTAGATTATGAACGACTTTAAAACATTTTTTTCTATGATGCGTGCCGTACTTCAACGGCGTTATCCTATGCCTTGGAAAACGTTTTTTGTCGCTCTTTTTTGTGTATTTTATCTGTTTAGTCCGGTGGATTTGTTGCCCGATATTATGCCGCTTTTGGGCATTACAGACGATGCCACTTTCGTTCTGCTTGTATTGGCACTAATTAAACAAGACCTAAACAAATTTAAACAGACAACGTCTTTAAAACCACCCAAAGAAGATGTTATAGATGCAGGTGACATCAAAGACCACAAAAAATAATTTAAGCCCCCGAACAGGGGGCTTTTTATACTCCTTTTTCTTGAAGACTACAGAAAAACCAAATTGCTATAATTTAATTATGAAAAAATTATTTAAAATTCTAGCCATCTTAGCGGTTTTGGCCGCCATACTATTGATTGCAGCGTTTATTACGCTTAAAATCATGTTTCCTGCCGATAAATTAAAAACAATGGCACAGCAATATACTCAAAAGAATTTCAACCGAGAAATTGCCTTTTCTGATGTTTCTTTTAATTTAATTGGTATTACCTTAGACGATTTTGCCCTTTCGGAATCGGGTACCTTTCAAGAAAACGGCACTTTTGCCAAAGCCGATCAAGCAATAGTAAAAATAGCTTTTACACCTCTACTGAAAAAAAGAATAGAGGTTTCCACCATTGGCTTAGAAGGATTAGATATTACCGTTATTAAAAATAAAGACGGTAAATTTAATTTTGATGATTTCTTGACGCCTTCCACTCAAGAAAGCACCCCAAACACAACAATTCAAACAAAAGAAGAAAAAAAAGAAAATTCTTCTTTTGAAATAACGGCAGAAAAAGTGTACGCTACAGATTGTAATCTTTATTACAAAGATTTGCAAAACAATATGCAAGCATCTGTCACCAAACTTAACCTGCAAATCAATGCCTTTGACTTACACACTCCCTTCCCCATCAGTTTTTCTTTTATAACCGATTATCAGGATTCCACCGGTCTGACGGTACAAATACCGGTGCGGGCCGAACTGATGCTTTCTTTGGCAGGATTGGATATGCCCAAAGCCAGCGCAGAAGTGCAAAAATTTACTTTAGATTACAAAGAGATTTTCTTTGGACTGCAAGGTTCTGCTACAAATTTTGCCAATCCATCTATAAACTTACAGGGTAAAATTTCAGGTCTTTCCAACAAAGCCTTAGCAGACTTGACCTCCGACTTGCCTGATTTTATATTGCCGGACATTTTGTTTTCTGCCCAGACAGATCTCAACTTGGATAAATCTTCAGCAGACATTAAGCAAGCCAAACTTTCTATCCAAGATTCCGCCATTACCGCTCAAGGAAACGTAAGTTGGGGGGGGAACAAGACCTCCTATCAAGTTAACAGTTCCATTGGTTTAGATTTGAGTCAAATTGCCAAAATGGCTAAAATGATGGACGGTTTTGGTTTGGGTGGCAAAGTGAGCGGAAATATCCGAGCCACCGACAAAAACAACGCACAAGACATGAGCGGTAAAATTAGCCTTTCCGATTTAAAGGTGCAATATGCGCCGATGGACATTTCTTCCCTACAGGGGGATATTGTATTAAAATCTTTAGGAGATATTTCTTGTAATTCGTTGAAAGGTTTACTCAACGGAGAAAAGTTTGATGCTTCTTTTGCTTATAAAGATCTTAGCGGAGTGTTGGACTTAGTCTTTCATTTTGACTTAGACAAATTAACCCTCACTTCTTTTGACTTCCAAAACAGTTCTTCTGAAAAAGAAGCCACGGCCCAACAAACGCCGACACCCGCAGAAGAAAAAACAGCCTCTGCAGAAACCTTTTTCAATGTGAAAGGCGATATTAAGATAGGGCAAATCAAGGTGCCGTATTTCACCACGCAGGGTATCACCTTAAATGCAAATGTGCAACATGCAAGTGCCAGCATGAAAAAAACCAACGGGACCGTTTCTTTTAATCTGCAAGAAGGTGCTATTACAGACTTAAATTCTTTTGTAAAAGAAAGTAAAATTGTCAAAATTTTACTTCTTCCCTTCACCATCATTAACAAAGTGACATCTAAACTGGGAGTGGAAATTTTCCCGACACAAAAAGCGGAAGATAAAGGCAAAATCAAGTTCTCCTCCGGTTCGGGAAGTTATTTGTTTAAAAACGGTTTAATGACCATTGAAGAAACGCATTTTAACTCTGCCGTCAGCGATATGAAAGCGGCCGGTTCTTTAGACTTTAATACCGAAAAGTTGGATATGAAAGTTTCGGCTACGGTGCTCACATCCCAAACCCCGATTGTAATTAAAATAGGTGGCACCATAACAGAGCCTTCCGGCAAGTTAGACGTAGCCGGTACGGCAATATCTCTGGTAGGGGGAATACTAAACTATAAAACACCCGTTAAAGCGGCAAAAACTACGGCTGGTACGGCTAAAACGGTAGTTGATAACACTGCCCAATTAGGGACAACTGCCGTAAAAGATACGGTCAATACAGCGGTAGATACCATTAAAAGTATTGGCGGACTTTTTAAAAGTTCTAAAAAAGAAACCAGTGACTCAAAATAAAAAACCCCCCGAAAATCATTCGGGGGGTTTTGCAAATTTATCAATTAATCAGCCGCATTTGTAATTAAATAGGCCTTACATGCATCTGAAGTTCCGCATCCACTAACATTAACTTGTTTCCAACTTAACCCAGAACCAGAAACACTAGTAGAAGAATCAAACTTAGCTACATCGGTTATAGTTAATTTGGAAAAAGAAGCAACAGATGTACGAATTGTAGAGGTGTCTTCTGAGAATAGCGTACCATTTACCTTTACAAAAAAATCTTTTCCACTATCAGGATTTACCACTATATTATTTTTTACATCTAACTCTTTCACCTTTGCCGTAGCACCGGCATAAATCTTGGTACTGTCATCTACCTGATATTGGGCAATATTTCCCAACAATTTTGTATTTGCACCCATTTTTAAATTATGAATATAAATGGAGCCGGGTGTCGTTTCAGTACCGATATTAATGGAACCTTCATTGATAAAACCGTTGCAGAAATTGAGTTGAAAAATATCTGCTTGTCTGTTGGTCTGCAGTTCTAATTTAGCAAAACTACCCACCGGATGAGAAAGCAAGGTTAAAAATTGCATACTCTCGGCAAAAGAAACCGTTGAACAAAAACTAAGTAAAAAAAGAAAGAAGATTTTTTTCATACATACTCCTAATATAGCCACTTTTTCACTATACATTAAGAATAACTGTTAAGTCAATATTTTGCAACTCCCTTTACAGTTCTTCACACTCCTGCAACCATAGCGATACCTTAGCATCGCTTGGCATATGCCATTCTCCGCGCGGAGACAAGCTGACAGGACCTACTTTGGGTCCGTCAGGTAAACAAGAACGTTTGAATTGCTGGGCAAAGAAACGTCTTAAAAAAGTAGAAAGCCATTTTTTTATTTCTGCATCTTTATATTTGTTGCCAAAGGCATGTTGGGCTAAGCAAAATATCTTTTTGGCAGAAAATCCAAAACGTACAAAGTGATATAAATAAAAATCATGCAATTCATAAGGTCCAACTAAATCTTCCGTCTTTTGGCTGATTTTTTGACCGGAGGGGGGCAATAGTTCCGGGCTGACCGGCGTATCCAACACTTCACGCAATACAGAAGATAAATCTTTATCTTGAGATGTTTGTGCTACATACGCAACCAAATGACGTACTAAGGTTTTAGCAACCCCGCTATTTACCCCGTACATACTCATGTGATCTCCGTTATAAGTGGCCCAACCTAATGCTAATTCAGACAAATCACCCGTTCCGATTACTAAAGCATTTTGCTGATTGGCTAAATCCATCAAAACCTGCGTACGCTCACGCGCTTGCACATTTTCATAGGTCACATCACGAGCAGACAAAGGATGTTCAATATCTTGTAAATGTTGCAAGCAAGATTGTTTAATGTTTATCTCTTTAGACGTAATCTTTAAAGCATTCATCAATTTTAAAGAATTTTGATAAGTGCGATCCGTCGTCCCGAAACAAGGCATCGTCACCCCAATAATCCCTTTACGATCTAAACCTAATTTATCAAAAGCCTTCACCACTACCAACAGAGCCAGTGTACTGTCCAGCCCTCCGGAAATCCCCAATATTACCTTTTGACAACGGGTATGGCGTAAACGTTGCAAAAGGCCATATGCTTGAATGGACAAAATATCTTCACACTGTTTTTCCTGATCTTTCTGCACCAAAAAAGGATACGGGGAGATATGTCTAAGCAAAGCAAAAGAATCAGACGTCGGCAATTCAAAAGAAATCGTTCTATATTCATTCGAAAAGACATGCCGGCCGAACACCGTATTTTCCCGACGAAGACATTGCATTTTTTCCACATCAATTTCAGAAATAATAAGTTGCTCTTGCAACTCAAATCTTTTGGCTGAGGCCAATACCTGGCCGTTTTCAGCAATACACGCATTTCCGCTAAACACCGAATCCGTAGAAGATTCACCAATTCCTGCACTGGCACACACATACCCGCAACAACAATGAACCGACTGGTCGGAAACCAAACGTTTTAGATATTCTTCTTTACCTACTGTTTCGCTATAGGCAGATAAATTTAAAATAACATTGGCTCCGGCTACAGATGCCCAAGAAGAAAGAGAAATAGGTGCAGATAAATCTGCTCCCAACTCTACAGCCAAAACGGCGTCTTTACAGGCGAACAATAAATCCGTACCGAAAGGTACTTCTTGGCCAGCTAACACAATTTCTTCGGCAGTAGACTCTTCTGCGCTGACAAACCAACGTTTTTCCGCAAATTCACCATAATTGGGTAAAAAAGATTTAGGGACAACTCCTAAAATTTTACCCTTCTGAAAAACTATGGCACAATTGTATAAAGCATTTCCTACCCGTACCGGCATTCCGACGGCCGACAAACAAGCAGTAGCGGCGGTTTCTTTCAGCAAACTTGCCAAAGCATCTTCTGCCGCATTTAATAAAACAGATTGATAAAACAAATCCCCGCAAGTATAACCGGTAATGCTAAGTTCCGGAAATACCACCGCTTCAACACCGGATTTAGAGGCTTGAAGAATCAAGTTTTTAATTTGTTCGGCATTAAATGCACAATCGGCCACCTGTACCTGAGGTATGGCTGCCGCCACCTTGATAAAACCAAATTTCATATCTATACTTACGGCGCAAATAACCGCAGATGGGTTCTTGCCCGCTCTCCTATGTTTAATTAAAATACTGTGCCATTTTGGCAAAAAGTGCTTTAATTTCTTTTATATTATCTAAAGAAAGACGTATCCCTTTTTTGGTCCAACCTTTATAAGCATCATCTTCCTGCCATTGTCGGAAATCCAATCCCCTTATTCCTTGAAAGGTGCTCACACGCACCACTACCGACAGGCCCGGCCTTTTGGCAAATTTTCCCAATTCCACATCTTTTACTTCCGCAGGGGTATCCGGCAAGGCCGCAATCAACGGGGCCAGTGCTTTTACAATCTCTTCCGTCATGGTAATACCTATTCTCGTAGCACCGCTATAACCGTCGGAGGTTAAATACTTACGAATAGAAGCATAACGGTAGCCTCTATATGCATCAACGGAAAACCTAATTTCATTACCGTCCCCCAAAGCAATAACCCCTATTTCAGACAATATCGAAAAACTCGTTTCAGGCATATACTCTCCTTTTTGAAAAACACCGTTTGCCAAATGATAAAAATATGCTATGATAAATTTGACCTGTTTATATTTTACGGTTTGATGACGGCAAAAGCAAGTAGTTTTTATATAATAAATTAAGATACTTTTTTCTTGATTTCATAATAAGGGATAGGGGATTATATGCTCGATGGACAATCATTAGTGGGAAAAGAAATTTCCGGCTGCGAGATTTTGACAAAAGTAGCAGAAGGAGGTATGGGAGCTGTATTTAAGGCTCGCCATAAAGCCTTAAACCGCATTGTATGCGTAAAAATTCTAAGCCCCTCTTTGGCCAACGACAAAAAGGCTGTGTCGCTCTTTTTAACCGAAGCTCGCGCTATTGCAGAGTTGGATCATCCTAATATCGTAAACGTATATAATGTAGGAAAAGAACAAGGCTACTATTTTATCGTCATGTCTTTTGTCGAAGGGCAAACACTTTCTGCTCTGCTCAAAAAAGAGCGGGTCTTGCCCATCGGAAAAGTGTTAGACTTATTTGACGGTGTTTTGAAAGGATTATCAATAGCTCACGAAAAAGGCATTATCCACAGAGACATCAAACCTTCCAACATTCTTATCACGCCCGAAGGAAAACCTAAAATTGTGGACTTTGGTATCGCCAAAAAAGTAGATAAAGAAAAAGGGTCCACCAAAACGACCGAACTGGCCGGTACGGCTTATTTTATCGCACCCGAACAAGCCTTAGGTAAAGACATTGATACGCGTGCCGATTTATACTCCATCGGAGCCAGTATGTATTATGTGCTGACGGGGCATTTTCCCTACAATGGCAAAAATACAATTGAAATTATTCAAAAACATATCAACGAGCCTGTCCCCAATCCTCTTAAACTTCGTTCCAATATGCCGGGTTGGTTGGCAATTACCATTCAGAAATTAATGAGCAAAAATCCGGACGACCGTTTTTCTACGGCCAAAGAAGTCTATATGCACTTTGCCAAAATGCGTGCCGAAGAACAACTGCGCATCAAGCAAATGCAAGGCCGCGCAACCGTTGATTTAGGAATTGAAAGCTCTTTAAAAATTTCCAATGAACAGGAAACTTTTAACACCACTTCCAGAAATTTGGGGGCAACGGAGTTTTATCGTTCTATGTCAGCCAGACAAACGCAGCCCGGTCGCCCAAAAAGCAATGCCACGCAAATGCCCAAATTGGACGACTTAGTCAATGGCGTTTCTGCCTTGCCGCCCAAGTCCACTCCGCCCTTGGCACCTACTATGGAACTGGTCCCTGAAAAACCGGTACAGGCGGACACAATCCCGGCCCCTAAGGTGACGGTATCGGCCATTCACAATCCTAAACCGGCGACAAAACTTCTTTTGAAAATTCTTATTTTATTGCCTGTATTTTTGGCTTTTGCCGCTGCAGTGGGATATGTCTTTTTCTCCTTAGGAAAAATATGCTCGGCTTATACGTCAGAAACGGCTGGATTTTTCAGTAATTTGTTAGCCCCGTTGACTGCCGGAAAAACATTACCCAATCAACTGTTTTATACTGCTTTGGCTCTTGTAATGTTGGCAGGCATTTTTGTATCTTCCGCAATTAAAGCCTATGCCAGAACAACCGCTGCCTTACTGGCTTTGGCGGCTGCTTCTTACTTGGCAGGAGTGTTTACTCCCGATGTTAAGTTTTTTAACGCATCGCACCTGGTGGAATATTTATTCTCACCAGAATATTATTTATGTTTCTTGGTACCGTCGGTTGCGTGGGTTTTGTCTCTGTGTTGGCGTTTAAACAGATCCGTACCGGAAAGAGTGTTTGGCCTAGCCATGATTATATTGGCCTGCACTTTGACCTACTGCGCATCTTCATTATCCATCGCACCTAATTTAATGGCAGCCTCTACTAAAATACTTTTTACTGCCGCCATTTTATTTGTGTTGCTTGCGGCCTATTATCTGTGTGCCAAATCTGAAAATGCCATTATTCTACCCACCATCTGTTTTGTGTTATCACTTTCTTGTTTTTGGTTATATAATGTTTCTGGTTTTGCAAACACAACGCAAACAACGTTGGATACGTTGGTAAGCGTGATTCCCATGCCGGATGCAGACGCAGCCCAAAAAGCCCGTACCAAAGCCCAAGAGGAATATTTAAATATCTCTCGACCGGGAATGTTTAAATCGTTAACCTCCAACAAAATTATTAATTTCATGGAAGAAGATGAAAAAAATAAATTGTTAACCGATCATCTTAATCAATATGCCGGCGATTTGTTGGGAGAGGAAAGATATCCGCTGTTTATTGATTTACTCAAAACATATTATTTAGTCGGCCCCAGCAAAACCACCTTAAAAATTTGGGATTATGCCGCCAGTTATCCTCTGGAAAACTTTAACAATAATGCCAAACGTAATAATGCCTATTTCTTTTTAGTCTTATTATTATTTGTAATGGCTGGATTAAACTGTATAGGAGGAATCCTTTTTAAAGAGGATCACTTATGAGCACTTTTGACATAGAGTTTGCCGCTGTCACCGACATTGGTAAAATCCGCGAAAAAAATGAAGACAATGTTTTGATTTCCTCCGATTTGGCTTTAGGAGTGGTGGCCGACGGCATGGGAGGGCATAGTGCCGGTGAAATTGCCAGCAGTATTGCTGTATCCGTCCTTGCAGAAACCATTCGTAAAATTAATACGGAAACCCTCAAAATTCCGGAAACCTTTTTGCCCAAATTAGCCCCGACAGAACGCAAACTGTTGATGGCGGCTAATTTAGCAAATGCGGCCATTTATTCTACGGCGCAATCCTCCGAAATTTACAAAATGATGGGCACTACCTTGACGGGTGTCCTGTTTGATAAAGATTGCGCTATAGCAGTACATGTAGGGGATTCTCGCCTTTATTTGTTAAGAGACGGCAAGATTATTCAAATCACTACGGACCATTCTTTAGCAATGGAACATGTCCGTCGTGGTCTTTTATCCAAAGCAGATGCTGACAAGAGTAAAATACAAAATGTTTTGACTCGTGCAATGGGCATCAAGAAAAATATTGAATTTGACCTCTTAAAGTTTCCGATAAAGGAAGGCGATGTAATGGTGCTTTGTTCTGACGGTTTATATAAAGGCTTGACAGAACAAGCCATTGCCGATATTCTGACGCAAGATAAAGACTTCCCTATAGTCAAAACCTGCAAACACTTGGTGCGTTCTTCTAATGAAAAAGACGGGCAAGATAATATTTCAGCCGTTTTAATCAAAATATTACCAGCCCAAAAATTAACATTTGGCCAGAGAATGCGCCGTTTCTTCCGCAGACGTAAATAAATTTTAAAAATCCCCGCTCAAAAGGTGGGGATTTTTTATATTAGATTTTTACTTGTTCCCGACGAAAAAAATTTATTTACTTTTCTTCTTTTTTAGCAAACCCATTTAAATATTGACAATTATATTTATTTTATGCTAAATTAGCATTAATCCGGCAGGAGTGCTAATTTATTCTCCCGCCGAGAAAAATCTAAAAAATACATATAAGGAGTGCGTGAAAATGAGCGACGTAAAAATTAAACCGCTCGGCGACAGATTAATCGTTAAGCCGATTGAACGCGAAACCATGAAAGGCGGCATCATTATTCCGGATACCGCTAAAGAAAAACCGATGGAGGGGGAAGTATTAGCCGCCGGTCCGGGCAAATTAGACAATAACGGCAACCGCACGCCGATGGATGTAAAAGTGGGGGATAAAGTACTGTACGGAAAATATTCCGGCACAGAAATCAAATTGGACAACGAAACCTATTTGATTATTCACCAAGATGAAATCTTGGGTATTTTGGGGTAAATTAAGGAGATAATTTTATATGGCAAAACAAGTTATTTTTGCAGATGAAGCCCGTGCTAAAATGAAAGCGGGTATCGAAAAAGTAGCCAATGCAGTAAAAGTGACGTTGGGACCTAAAGGGCGCAGTGTTGTGTTGGAAAAAAAGTTTGGTTCTCCGCTCATCATCGATGACGGCGTCACCATTGCTAAAGACATTGAACTTGAAGATAAATTTGAAAATATGGGTGCGCAACTTATTCGTGAAGTAGCCACCAAAACCAACGATGTAGCCGGTGACGGCACCACCACCGCTACGGTGCTTGCGGATGCTTTGCTCAAAGAAGGTATTAAAAATATTACCGCCGGAGCCAATCCGACGATGGTCAAAAAAGGTATCGAACTTGCTGTTTCTGCCGTAAAAGAAGAATTGGCCAAAATGCAAAAGCCGGTAAAAACCAAAGAAGAAAAGGCTCAAATCGCCACTATTTCTTCCAATGACCGCGTTATCGGCGAACTTATCGCTGAAGCGATGGAAAAAGTAGGCCATGAAGGCGTAATCACGGTAGAAGAAGGAAAAACCGCTGAAACCAAATTAGAAGTAGTGGAAGGTATGCAGTTTGATCGCGGTTATATTTCTCCGTATTTTGTCACCGATACCGAAAGAATGGAATGTGTGTTAGAAAATGCCTACATTATCATTACCGATAAGAAAATTTCTTCTATGAATGATCTCTTGCCCGTTTTAGAAAAAATTGTACAAAGCGGTAGACCCTTCTTAATCATTGCTGAAGATGTGGACGGTGAAGCTTTGGCTACGTTGGTAGTCAACAAATTGCGCGGTACTTTAAAAGGCTGTGCCGTAAAAGCACCCGGCTTTGGTGACAGACGCAAAGAAATGTTGCAAGATATCGCCATTTTAACCGGTGGTGAAGTTATCAGCGAAGAACGCGGCATGAAACTCGACAAGGCCGACCTGGCTTTCCTCGGTCAAGCCGAACGCATCGTAGTAGATAAAGAAAATGCCACCATCGTCAGCGGTAAAGGCAGCAAAGAAGCCATCGCTCAACGTGCTGAACAAATCCGCAAACAAATTGAAAATTCCACCAGCGATTACGATAAAGAAAAATTGCAAGAACGCTTGGCTAAACTTTCCGGCGGTGTGGCTGTTATCAGCGTAGGTGCTGCTACCGAAACCGAAATGAAAGCCAAAAAAGCTAAAGTGGAAGATGCCAAAAATGCTACTAAAGCCGGTGTGGAAGAAGGTCTTGTTCCCGGTGGCGGTGTTGCTTTGGCCCGTAGCCAAAAAGCGCTGGAAAATTTAAAAACCGAAGATGAAGACGTTAAAACCGGTATTTCCATCGTACGCAAAGCCTTAACAGCTCCTTTGAAACAAATTGCGGTTAATGCCGGTTTAGACGGCGCCGTAGTAGTAGATAAAGTGTTAGCCATGCAAGGTAATGCTGATGGTTTTGATGCCGAAACCGGCACCTATGGTGACCTTTTGAAAGCTGGTGTGGTAGACCCTGCCAAAGTGGTACGCACCGCTTTAGAAAATGCCTCCTCCATTGCCGCTACCGTACTTTTGACCGAATGTTTGGTAGCCGATGCTCCGGAAAAAGAAGGCCATGCTCATGGTCCGGCCGGAATGCCCGGCATGGGTGGAATGGGCGGAATGATGTAATTTTGCCTTAAACAAAAACGCTCTAGTACAAAACTAGAGCGTTTTTTTATGTTAGATTTTATACAATATTTTATACAATAAAAGTATCCTAAAAAAAAGGGGGAAAATATGTCTCAAGGAAATCCGCTTTTTAACGAAAAAGCATACGAACAAACCATAAATCGTAGTAGAATAAGCCAAGCCATGACTTTGCAAGGTACCGTGAACAAAACCTTCACGCTATTATTTTTATGCGTGGTGGCCGGCATGGTAGCGTGGAAACATTATCTGGCTCTGTCCGGATATACCGTCTTGATTTCCATCGCCACTTTTGTCGTGGCCATGATTGTCATCTTCCGCAAAAACACTGCCCCATTGCTCGCGCCTGTTTATGCCATCGGAGAAGGGGTCGTATTAGGTATTGTTTCAGCTGCTTATAATGCCACTTATCAAGGTATTGTGGCTCAAGCCATCGCCATCACTTTGTTAGTGTTTGTGATGATGTTGTTTTTATACAAAACCGGCATTATTAAAGTGACGCGCACCTTTATCATTGGCGTGACAGCTGCTACAGGAGCTATTGCTTTGTTTTACTTCGGCTCTATGTTGTTGGGTTTGTTTGGAGTCAACGTGCCTTACTTTACCAGCAGTAGTGGTCTATCTATCGCTATTAATGTATTTATCTGCTTAGTAGCAGCGGCCAACTTTGCCTTAGACTTCCATTTTATTGATCAATTAACCTCTCAAATAGTTGCTCCCAAATATATGGAATGGTATGCCGGTTTCTCTCTGATGGTGACACTGGTGTGGCTTTATTTGGAAATTTTGCGCCTGTTAGCACGCAGTCGCAATAGATAATGCTGTAAAAATTTGGTAAAATATTTGTGACAAGTAGTTTTAATATTAATGGAGGACGTATTAGTATGACCATAAAAGTAGGTATTAACGGCTTCGGTCGTATCGGTCGCTTCGTATTCCGCGCGGCGATGAATAATCCTGAAATTGAAATCGTCGGTATCAACGACTTAACTCCTGTTGATTACTTGGCTTACATGCTCAAATATGACACGATGCATGGCCGTTTCAACGGAACTGTAGAAGCTGATGTAGAAAACAGCAAACTCATCGTTAATGGTAAAGCCATTCGCGTGACCGCCAAAAAAGATCCGGCTGAACTCGCTTGGAACGAAGTTGGTGCTGAATATATCGTAGAATCTACCGGTTTGTTCTTGACCAAAGAAAAAGCTGAAGCTCACTTGAAAGCCGGTGCCAAATACGTGGTAATGTCTGCTCCTTCCAAAGACGACACCCCGATGTTTGTTTGTGGCGTAAACGAAAAATCCTACGTAAAAGGTACTCAATTTGTATCTAACGCCTCCTGCACCACCAACTGCTTGGCTCCTATCGCCAAAGTATTGAATGACAAATGGGGCATCAAAGACGGTTTAATGACCACCGTACATGCTACCACCGCTACTCAAAAAACCGTAGACGGCGTTTCTATGAAAGACTGGAGAGGCGGTCGTGCCGCTGCTGGCAACATCATTCCGTCTTCTACCGGTGCTGCTAAAGCCGTAGGTAAAGTAATTCCTGCTTTGAACGGTAAATTGACCGGTATGGCTATGCGCGTACCGACTTTGGACGTGTCCGTGGTAGACTTGACCGTCAACCTCGAAAAACCGGCCAAATATGAAGAAATTTGCCAAGCCATGAAAGAAGCCGCCAATGGCGAACTCAAAGGTATTTTAGGTTATACCGAAGATGCCGTAGTGTCTTCTGACTTCTTGGGTTGCCCCTTGACCTCTATCTTTGATGCCAAGGCCGGTATCCAATTGACCGACACTTTCGTAAAAGTCGTATCTTGGTACGATAACGAAATCGGTTATTCCAACAAAGTGTTAGACTTGATCAAACACATGGCTTCCGTCAACAAATAATTGTATTTACAAGCAAAGGCGGCTTGCAAAAGCCGCCTTTGTTTTATCTGAAAAATTTAGAGGTAGAAAGATGAATTTTGACAGCATTAAAAAAGTACAAGACGTAGACTTGAAAGATAAAAAAGTATTGGTCCGCGTAGACTATAACGTTCCTTTAAAAGATGGCAAAGTAGACAACAATAAACGTATTGTCGCCACCGAAAAAACTATCAAATTTTTATTAGAAAATAACTGCCGTATCGTTTTGTGTGCCCACTTGGGTCGCCCCAAAGGTAAAGCTGTACCCGAATTTAGTTTAGCCCCCGTAGCCGAAGAAGTACAAAGAGTTTTTGGTGTACCTGTGCACTTTGCTAAAGACTGCGTAGGGCCGGAAGCCGACAAAGTAGTGGAAAGCGCTAAAAACGGAGAAATCGTACTCTTGGAAAACTTGCGCTATCACCCTGAAGAAGAAAAGAACGACCCCGAATTTGCCAAACAACTTGCCAAACACGGTGAAATCTTTGTACAAGAAGCCTTCGGTACGGTACACCGCGCTCATGCTTCTACCAGCGCCATTGCCGACTACTTGCCCGGCTGCATGGGTTTCTTGGTACAAAAAGAAGTAGAATTCTTGGGTAAAACCTTAGCCAATCCTGCTCGCCCGTTTGCTGCTGTTATCGGTGGTGCTAAAGTATCCGACAAAATCATGCTCTTAAACAACTTGTTGGATAAAGTAAACGTATTAATCATCGGCGGTGGTATGGCTTATACTTTCTTAAAAGCCAAAGGCATGGAAGTAGGTAAATCTTTGCTCGATGAAACCAAAATTGAAGAAGCCAAACAAGTAATGGTTAAAGCCGAAGCCAAAGGCGTCAAAATGTTGATGCCGGTGGATTTCCGCCTTGCCAAAGAATTCTCTGAAACGGCCGAAGCAGTAGTTTCCGACACGATTCCTGCCGATATGGAAGGCTTGGATATCGGTCCGAAAACTGAAAAATTATTTGCTGATGAAATCATGAACTGCAAAACCATTTTCTGGAATGGTCCTATGGGCGTGTTTGAATTCCCGAACTTTGCCAAAGGAAGTTTTGCTATTGCTCAAGCCATGATTGATGCCACTAAAGCCGGCTCCGTATCTATCATCGGTGGCGGTGACAGTGTGAACGTTATCAAAAAAGGTAAATTCAATCAAGCTGAATTCTCCCACGTTTCCACCGGTGGCGGTGCCAGCATGGAATTTGTGGAAGGAAAGGAATTACCGGGGCTTGTAGCATTAGCGAAATAGTCACGGAAATTCTACCGAAAAATTTTGTGTTTGACACAAACCCGCGCGTTGTTTAGCGCGGGTCTATTTTTCGCTAAAGGAATTACCGGGTTTAGTGGCTTTAGCCAAATAAACACGGGAAATCTGCCTGAAAAATTTTGTGTTTGACACAAACCCGCGCGTTGTCTAGCGCGGGTCTATTTTTCGCTAAAGGAATTACCGGGTTTAGTGGCTTTAGCCAAATAAACACGGGAAATCTGCCTGAAAAATTTTGTGTTTGACACAAACCCGCGCGTTGTTTAGCGCGGGTCTATTTTTTGCTAAAAGAATTGCCCGGACTTGTAGCATTAGCAAAATAGTCACGGAAATTCTACCTCAAAATTTTATGTCTAACACAAACCCACGCATGTTTAGCGCAAGTCTATTTAAAAAAAGGGGGGAATTTTAGGATTTATACACTACACACAATAGGCAGAAAAATAGTATAATAAAGATGTTAATTTTATAGGAGATGAAAAACACTTATGCAAACCTTGCTTTTGATTGTACACTTTTTTGCTTGTATCCTTTTGATTTTACTCGTTTTATTGCAAAGCGGAAAGGGCTCTGCCGCCGGTATTTTCGGTGCTTCCGGTGCCGATAATATTTTTGCCAGTCCGACGGCTTTTAACGCCATTAACAAGTTAACTGCTGTTTTAGCCGTTGTCTTATTCTGTACGTCTATTTTGCTCACGATTGCCTCTAACCGCAAGGCTTCTGTGTCTGTATTAGACAAAGTAAATCTGCCGGCTCCTACAGCTCCTGCCAATCCGGCAAAATAACACATAAAGATTTAAAAAGCCCCGCAATTGCGGGGCTTTTTTATTGTTTCAAACAAAAACATCGCTCCGCCTTTCTCGTCCACACGCATGAAAAGCAGTTTGCCTGCTCCCCGCTCTAAATTAAAAAACCCAAGCCTTCGCTCGGGTTTTAAATTTATTCTTTCTTCCGCCTCGCCTTCCGGTCGTTTGGTTGACCCCAAACGCCTGCAGGCCGGGCTCGCGGTTTTTGCCTTTCGCCGTAAGGATCTATCATCGGCTCAAACAAAAACATCGCTCCGCCTTTCTCGTCCCCACGCATGCAAAGCAGTTTGCCTGCTCCCTGCTCTAAATTAAAAAACCCAAGCCTTCGCTCGGGTTTTAAATTTATTGCGCAGGGGGGGACTCGAACCCCCAAGCCGTGAGGCATGCGCCCCTCAAACGCACGCGTATACCAATTCCGCCACCTGCGCTAAAAAGCGCGATTACTACGAGGGTATAAATACTGACTGCTTAGATATTTTAGCAAAAAAATGACTTCTTGCGCAAAATTCCTTATAATTTTTCTTTTTTTCCGTCGTAAGATAAGTTTTATTTTGATATAATGATAGATATTAATCTGCAGAGGAAATATGAATCCGCTTTTAGCTGCTTGGCTTTGCTGGGGAATTATTGGGATTTCTCCCATAGCCGGACATTATGCTGCTACCGTTATAAATCCGGTATTATTGGTTTTTTGCGCTACCCTGTTAGCCTGCTTATCTTTCACCCCATACTTAAACAAAAAAAATCAATGGAGTGTTCTCTTTGCCAAAGAAACGAGGTGGAAATTTCTTTTCATAGGCACGTTTGGCACCGCTTTTAGCTTTTCTGTTTTACTTTGGGCACTGCATTACACTACTGCGACAAATGCGGCTATTCTGCAACAGTCCGAATTGATTTATGCCTTGCTTTTTTCCGTCTTATTCTTAAAGGAAAAGCCAAAATGCAGTCAGTTTTTTGCAAGTGCGCTTATTTTGATTGGTTCTCTGCTCATTTTAATAAAAGAACAATATTCCCCCAGATGGACGGGAGATTTAATGATTCTCGGCTCCACTTGGATGCTGCAAGCGGCCTCTTGTGTGGCCAAAAAATTACCTAAACACTTAGATTATCGCACCATTGCCGCTGCACGTAATTTTTATGCTTTGCCGGCTTTAACTATTCTCTTAGTATGGCAGTTTTATCAAGAGGGGGTATATTGTCATCTAAATTTCACCTCCCTTACGGTTATTTTCTATACGGGAGTTTTAAAATATGGTCTGGCGATGATTTTATGGTATCAGGCTATACGCATGCTTGATTTAGCCAAAGTAAGCGCTATTTATTTATCATATCCGGTGTTGACCTTTTCCCTATCTGTTTTATTGGGACTTGAAAAAACGCAGCCATATCAATTTGTAGGTCTTCTGCTTAGTTTAGCTGGGTCCTATTTAATCAGTAATATTCTTAAGAAACAACAGGAGCATTCATGAAAACATCCCCTATCGTGGCTATTTGGATAGCATGGTTCGTCACAGCGGCAAACCTCATCGTTGGTAAATTTGCCGTTCCGTATGTCACTTCCGCTTTATTTTTATTTTTAGGTTGCGCAGGAGCAGTCCTTTGTTTTCTGCCACACATTAACAAAGTAAACGGTTGGAAATTACTGCTTGATAAAAAATTAATTTGGCAGTATTTAGGTTTAGGCACATTGGGAACGGCCTTACCCATGACAGTATTTATGATTGCACTTAATTTTACCACTCCCACCAATGCGGCCATTTTAAACCAATTTGAAATTATCTACTCCATTCTCTTGGCTTGGGTTTTATTAAAAGAACGCCCTACCTTAAAACAAATCGGAGGATCTACGTTGGTGATTGCCGGTGTCACCTTGCTTTTGTGGCAGGCCGGTTTTTCCGTACAGCTGAAAGGGGACTTAATGATTATCGGTTGTTTGTGGATGTTTCAGTTGAGCCACATCTTTGCCAAAAAGTTGCCGCCAGAAATGGACCCGCAATTAATTGCTGCGGCCAGAGCTTTGTTTGCCCTTCCCGCCCTATTTTTTCTTATAATATATATAGCCTGTACACAGGGGATTATTTTTACACCCGTACCTACATTGTGGTGGACCTTGTTATTCACAGCAGTGATTAATTATTTTTTGGGAAACACGTTTTGGTACTATGCTATCCGAAATATGGACTTGGGAAAAGCAACTGCCATTATTTTGTCTTACCCTGTTATGACTTTTATTTTATCGGTCCTATTCGGACTGGATAAAATTAGCATCTTTAAGGTGTTGGGGTTAATTTTAGCATTGTTGGGGGCCTATATTGTCACCGGCATCGTCAAAACGCAAGGAGAAACGAAAAAATGAAAAAGCTGGTATTGTTTGATTTGGACGGCACATTAATCAACGCAGGGGGAGCCGGAAAAACGGCATTAACCAAAGCCATTAAAGAACTTTACGGCAAAGAACCTAAATTTGAGGCTTCTTTCATTGCCGGCAGAACCGATACGGACAATTTTGCAATCGTTTACGAATTGATAAAAGGTAAAAAAGCCACCAAAACCGAAATTAAAAAAATCCACGATAAATATTTGGAACTCTTGCCAAACGAAGTAAAAAATTCCTGCAAGAAAAAAACTTATAAATTAATGGCCGGAATAAAACAATTTTTAGAAAAATTATCTAATGAAAAAGATGTTATTTTGGCATTGGGTACCGGCAACGTAGAAAAGGGTGCTTATATCAAATTAGAACCCTCCGGTCTGACAAAATACTTCACAGTGGGCGGTTTTGGTGAAGACGGAAAAACGCGAGAAGAAATGCTGCAAGCTGCTGTTAAACGTTGTGAAAAGAAATTTAAAACCAAAATTACACCGGACCATGTGTTCGTTGTAGGAGATACGCACCGTGATATCAGCGCGGCTAAAGCCTGCGGTTTTCACCACGCTCTGATTTTGCCGGTTGAGCCTCAAAACCGCCGCTTACAACTTTCTCCGGCGGAGCTGGAAGTGAAGGATTTTAAAGACATTGAAACTTTTTATGTTTGGCTGGGGTTAGACTCTGATCCAAAAGGAGTCAAACGCGGTATTTATATTTCACCGGCCAGCGCGATTGAGCACGTCTTTTTCAGCCGTACCGGCATTGATGAAGACCGTTTGAAAATGCTCAAAATTAAAAAATACGAAGATTTGCCTTCCGGCACAATCATGTAAGGATTTTTATGGAATGGTTTAAAGCTGCAGAAAAATTTAATATTGCTTTAGCCTCAGCCGAGCCGACACCCGGTGGCGGGGCAGCAGCCGCTATGGCTGCCACGATGGGCTGTGCTTTGGCCTTAATGGCGGCTTTAACCACCGTAAACAAAAAGGCTACCTCTGAGGAAGTAAAAAGCAGACTAGACGTGCACATACGCAAATTGGGCGCTTTAAAAAACCAATTAAACGGTTTTATCCAAGAAGATAGCATTGCGTACTCTGCTTTTATTGTGGCAAAGAAATTGCCCAAAGACGCACCGGACCGCGCTAAAGCAATGGAAGATGCATTGATTTACGCCGCACGTGTACCGACGGATACGGCTACTACGGCTATTCAATGTTTACGCGAAATTGACGTCATTAAAGATGATATTTCGCCGGTTATTATGTCGGATATTCTTTGTGCTCAACATTTGCTGAAAAGCGCAATTCGTTGCTGCATAGAAAATATTCAAGCCAATTTAGCATTTATTCACAATCAAGATTGGACCCAAAAATTTAACCAACACATTCAAGTGTTTCTAAAATCTTGTTAAGGAAGCGATATGAGCGAAAAAGCAACTAAACGAAGCGGAATGTTGAGCACTATTTACAAGATGCTACCCAATATAGACGACGATTATGCTGCCAAATTGGTTTATACGTTGGAAAACAAAAAGAGCCTTGAGCGCCTGAGACAAGACATCGCTGACATTTCTGCCCAATTAGGAGATGGGGGGGAAATGGCAGATACAATCGTGGGTAAAATTTTACTAGATGAAATTACTTTACCGGCTGCCTTGAGACAGTTGCGCGTGTACAATAATGCCGTTTCCATAGCCGAACTCTCAGAAGCCTTAGACATTAATCCCAACATCGCAGATCTATTGCTTAACTATTATGCTTCTTTCGGCGCTCATCGTTTTTTTGATACGGAGTTTGCCCGCTCTTTACAAGACGTTAAAGATAAAAAAGAACTTTCAGACGTAGATAAGGCTCAACATGCGCTGAATCTTTTAATTCAAAAGGCACAAGAAGATCTGCCGGAAAACGAAAAGTTGTTAGCGGAAAACAAAAAATCTATCTACCAAATAGCAGACAAATACCACCTATCCGTTAAAATGACCGCCGCATTATTAGGCTTTTACATGGTGCCCGGAGCAGGTGATTTTACAAAGTATTTTAATGAACAGATGGAGCAGCTAAAAACCATCAATGCAGACGAAAATTTAAATGCTTCTTTGATAGCCAAAACTTTACTTTGTCAGATTACGCCAAAAGATGCGCAAGACATCGCGCAAACGTCTGCTCTTTTAAAAGGTCAAATTTTAGAAGACGATTTGATGATTATTGCCTGTCGTTATCTGAAAATTAAAACTCCGCAAGATATCTATGATGCGTTTGATGCGGTGCTAAGAAAATTGCCACACGTCAGTCAAAAAGAAGAAAACTTGGGCTTGGCCGTTCAAGTACTATTAGACGGTACCAAAGAATGTTTTGAAAAAGCTCAGAAAAAAGCCTCTTTGCGCAGAGAACAGATTTTACTCAGAAAAACTCTTTCCAAAAAAGAAATTTATAATGGCTATGAGTACGATTTGGCCGAACGTTTTGCCGGACAAAAAACCTATGTTCAAATAGAAAGAGAGTCCCATGACTTACTGCTTCAATTGCCACATTGTCAAAACCCGTTGGAAAACAAAGAGTTGGCTTGCAAAGTATTATTGGGCACCTTAGGATTAGAAGATGCCCGCAAGCAGGCGGCTTATTTAAGAGATTTAAAGGCTAAATCTTTGACAAAAGGCTTAGCACCGCAAGCATTAAAAAATTATTTAGGCACCAAACCGGCAGATGAGTTGATTGTATTTTTTGAAAGTTCTTTAGCGCCGTATACATTCTGGAAGTCTGACCAATCTTTACACGCCTATGCGTTGCAGACGTTGGTAGGAGAGTTAAATGGCACCTCAGACAGGCAGATTTCCACCTTTGTTCTAGACATGTTGGAGAACGGTTCTTCCTTAGAATTAGTGGCCGATATGATGACAAATATCCAAGCCCATAAGGGCTCTAAAGAGGATTTAGAAAAGTTGCTACAAATGTACAAAAAAGCACGCGTAAGCAGCATAGAAGATTAAAATAAAAATCTTCTACGAAAAAAAACTGTTAAAACTGCCCTAAATTTAGTATGCTTGTATCGTGACGGTTTATTTTTATTTTCAGGGTGAAAGAAAATGAGATACTGGGTCTATATCAATGATAAAGTAGATGGTCCTTTTGATGAAATGAAGTTAGCTGACGTAGCTGGTTTTACGCCGGATACGTTGATTTGTGCTGAAGATGCCAACGGTGGCAATCAAGAATGGGTGAAAGCCTCTTCCATTTTTGAATTTGATGAAGCCACCAAAACCATGACTCGCACCAATATGACTGAGGAAGATTATCAAAAACTCACCGGTCAAGCTCCTGCTCAAGAAACGGTGGAGCAGGAACAAGCCACCGTGCAAAGTGGAAATATTGACAATGAAGCCACTCGGATTTTAATTGAAAAAATTGACCATTTAACCCATGAAATTGAAGGAATGAAAGGTAAATTGGACGAAGCCATTGCCGCTGCTGCTGAAGCCCAAGCGGAAATGACTAAACACAATTTAGCCATTGCTGCCGCCGCCAAAGCCGCAGAAGAAAAAGCTGCCCAAGAAAAAGAAGCAGCCGAAGCTGCAGCCGAAGCCCAAACTCCGGTGCAGGAAGAAGTAAAAGAACAATATGCAGAAGAACCTCAAGCACAAGAAGACACCCTATCTCTCTCTGCTACAGATGACTCCGTCACAGATGATGCCTTAATTACCAATACCGCCAGTTTAGTCAATCATGCAGAGCAACTAGTCGCCCAGTCTAGTGAAGAAAACATCGAAGAGCCCATTGACTTTCTGGACGAAATTCAAATTGATGCAGCCCAAGAAGATGGATACTCTGAAAAAGAAGGGGAAGAAGTGGTATTGCGCTCTGCCTTGGACTCTTTATATAGCGCCAGCCAAATCCAAACCGAAGAAGAAAAAGAAAGCACTTTCCAAGATTTGCTTTCTCCTATTAAAACGGCTGCCGTCGCTACTGCTGCCGTAGGAACAGCTGCCGTAGTAGCGGCTTCTTTGAGCGATGAGAACAAAGAAGAAACTCCCGCTGAAGAACCGGCCACTCAACCTGTTGAAGAACAAGTGACCGAAGAACCGGCCGCTCAACCCGTTGAAGAACAAGTGACCGAAGAACCGGCCGCTCAACCCGTTGAAGAACAAGTGACCGAAGAACCGGCCGCTCAACCCGTTGAAGAACAAGTGACCGAAGAACCGGCCGTTGAACCTATTACAGAAGAACAACGCGAAGAATTAATCAACGAAATTACGGCCTCGTCTCAACAAAACGATTTTATCGCGCAAGCGCTTGCAGAAGCACAACAACAAGAAAATTCTGCAGCTGAAGAAACACCTGTGCAAGAGGAGCCGGCGGCAGAATTGCAAGAAATTGCTCCTGCCCAAGAGGAACCTACCTCTACGGAAGAATTCGTGCAAGATTCATCTCAAGAAAAAGAATCTTTGGATCTTTCTAATACTCCTCAGTTAACTATCACCAATGTTGGTATCGAAGAAATCTCCGCCCGACCCGAAGAACCGTTGCCGGTGGCGCAACCTTCCGAAGAAATTGATGCGTCCTTAACCCCTATGGGACCGGAAGAAACTCAAGAGGCTTCTCAAGAAATTACGGAAACCGTTAAAGAATTGGTACCCGGTAAAAAATTGGAAGATACATTAAGCGAAGGCGACGGCATCTTATCTCAGGCAGATTTGGAGGAAGCTTTTACGGAAAGAGCGCCCTTGCAGGAAGATTTTCCTTTGCCGGAGGATAACCCCTCTCCGGTGGAAGAACAACCTGCCGAACAAGCCGTTCCTTCCCATGCCGAGGAAATGACGGAGGTGGAATTAAAAGAAGGATCTACCTATTTAATTTCTGATTTTATTCCGCCGGCCCAAGCCAATGCTGAAGTCAAAGTAGAAATAAAAGAAGAAAACAACATTGAAGAATTGGCTCCGGCTGCTGCAGTAGGTACGGCTGCGGCTGTGGCTACTGTTGCGGCGGCTATCCCCGACACCATCACTAAAAATGAAAGTGTAGAGGATATCACCCCGATTAAAGATGAAGCCGATTTAACGATGTCTAAAGTGATTTTGGAAAACACGATTAAAACAAAACGTGGAGCCACAATGGACATCAAAACCGTACCGATGGTCAAAGAACCGGCTGATGCTCATCGTTTGGATTTGTCCGACTCTGAACTGGCAGATATCAATGCGCAACATGATTTAAAAGCCGCTGATCTCAAACCGACCTCCAACAACCTGACCAAAATTATTTTAGGCACTTTGGTATCTGTGGTTATTGCCGCCATCATTTATGTAATGTTGGCTTATCTGGAGATCTTACCGGCTCAGTTTAACTTCTTGAAAAAAGGTGCAACTGCCGAACAAATCAAGGCTGAGCAAGCCCAATTAAACGAAATGTTAGGCGCCCCTGCTGATCCGTTGCAACAACTGCCACAGGATTCTTTCGGTGCTACGCAACCTTTGCAACTACCGGAAGATGTGCAAACAGTGTTGGACCCGCAAGCTGTTGCTCCCGTTAATCCGTTGGACCATGTGTTAAACGAAGTTAAAAATTATACGCTCTCTAACGGACAAACCTTGCAACAACTCATTAACGCCAAACATCCGGCTATGCAAGAAATGATTGAATGGAATATCACCACTGCTGTAGAACCGCAAAACTATTCCATCTTGGTCAAAGTACCGCCCGAGAATCCGCAAAGCTTTAAAATTTCCTATCGTTTTAACTACAATACGGAAAACAAAGCCTTGGATCCTACCATTTCCGACTCTAAAAATTTATTAGATTCCGTAAATGCAGCTCGGTAAAATAATTTTAATACAAAAAACCCCTGTCTTCGGACGGGGGTTTTTTGATAGACTATCTCTATGAATAGCCAAACACTTATCCAAAAAGCCGCCCTTACCCACAACCTCACATATGAGGAATTAGTGCATTTATTACAAGATGATACGGCTAATGAAGCTATTTTTCAGGCAGCAGATTCCGTACGAAAAAAATATGTGGGAGATGAAGTACACCTGCGTGCTTTAATCGAATTTACTAATATTTGCAAAAATAATTGTTTGTACTGTGGTCTTCGGGCAGAAAATGCATGTGTAAAACGTTATAGAATGCAGGAAGATCAAATTTTTCATCTTGCACAAAAAGCGGTGGAATATGGATATAAAACGATTGTGCTGCAAGGGGGGGAAGACCCTTTTTTTACTACAGAGAAAATCGTTTTATTGCTTCAAAAAATAAAATCTTTAGGATTGGCTATTACCCTCAGTATCGGCGAACGCCCCCTCATAGATTACGATGCCTTTAAACAAGCAGGTGCCGACCGTTATCTTTTACGCATAGAAACGACAGACAAAGTTTTATACGAAAAATATAATCCTTCCATGAGTTTTGAGTATCGGTTGAAATGTTTAAACCATCTAAAAACGTTAGGATTTGAAGTAGGTACCGGTATTTTGGTAGGCCTTCCGGAGCAGACTTTAGAATCCATTGCCAAAGATATTTTATTTTTTAAAGAATTAGGGGCAGATATGATTGGTTTGGGGCCTTTTATACCCAATCCTCACACCCCCTTAAAAAACGCGCCACAACCCATTTTAGAGCCGGCATTAAAGGCAATGGCCCTTACCCGCTTACTTTTACCGGACATCAATATTCCTGCCACTACTGCAATGGAAACCTTGTCCCCCAACGGACGTATCAAGGCCTTGCAAAGCGGTGCCAATGTGGTCATGCCCAATATTACGGAAGGGGAAGAACGTCAAAATTATGCCCTCTATCCCGGTAAAGCCGGTGCAACGGAAAGTCCCGTTTCTTTTAGGGATAAACTAATAAACAAACTCTCTGAAATCGGCCGCCCTGTTTCCACCGGATACGGTTGGCACGAAAAAAAGAATTAATTACATTTCGCATAGCAACAAAAAACCTGTCTTTAGGAATTATCGGCTTTGTAGGTTTATCTTGACCTTTCACAAAACGACCTAAAAACAGGTTTTTTATAATTAAGTAATTTAGGAGAAATGTCCTTTTGATTACTTTACGGCACCTTGTAAAATGCGCAATAAAACATTAAACACCGTTGCGCTCCATTGAATGCTCACCCATTCATACGGACCGTGCGGGCTTTCATATCCGGCAAAAATATTGGGCGTAGGTAAACCGCGCAAAGACAACTGAGAGCCGTCCGTACCACCACGCGCTTGGATTAATTCGTAATCTACTCCTTCCTCTTGCAGTGCTTTTACCAATACATCCATTGCTTGCGGCTTTTCTTTTAGCACATCTTTCATATTGCGGTACTGTTTCATGATTTCCAAATGAATTTTTGCATTTGGATATTTGGCCCGTTTTTCTTGCACAATTTTTTCCAAATCTTTTTTAAATTGCTCAAATTGTTCCAAATCATGATGGCGGATAATCCCTTTCAAGGTAGCCTTATCCAACTGTCCTTGCAAGTTCATAAACAAGATAAACCCTTCTTCTTTTTCCGTTGTTTCCGGCAGTCTATCTTCCGGCCAGGTAGAAACTATATCCGAAGCAATACGTACGGGATTGGCCATTATTCCTTTGGCAGAGCCTGGATGACAGTTGTTGCCTTCAATGGTGATAACAAAACGATCGGCATTAAAATTACCATAATCAATTTTACCTAAATCTGCTCCATCTACCGTATAGGCAAAATCCGCTTTAAAATGTTCTAAATCAAAATATCCGATACCGGTACCGGTTTCTTCATCAATAGTAAAAGATACTTTAACCGCGCCATGTTTCACTTCGGGGTGAGCCAAAAGGTACTCGCCCAACGTCATGATAATGGCTATGCCTATTTTATCGTCTCCACCCAAAAGCGTATTACCGTCTGCGGTGATAATATCATGCCCTAAACATCTAAGCAAAGCGGGAGCCATTTCAGGCGTAAGCACAATGCCTTTTTCTTCATTAATAACAATTTTTCCACCCTGATAATTGTGGTGTACAATCGGACGGATATTTTCACCGCAAAAATCTTCCACTGTGTCCATGTGCGCCATCAAACCGACTGTCGCACCGGAAGCATTGGCTGGTATTTCACCAAATACAAAACCGTTTTTATCAATATGCACATCCGAAAACCCGATCTCTTTCATTTCTTCGGCTAACATTTTTCCAAAGAGCAACTGTGTCTCCGTAGTGGGTACGCTGGTACTCATTGCATTACTCGTGGTATCTATTGAGACATACTTTATAAAACGTTGATAAATCTTTTTTTGTAATTCTTCCATAAAAAACTCCTCTTTTGCTTTTAATTATTATACAATTTAGGAAGATGAAAAGGAGGATACTCGTGAAAAAACTATTATTTCTCATTGTAGCACCATTTTTATTTACTGCTTGTGCTTCCGTACAAGAGGCGGAAAACTTTGCTAATTGCAAATATGCATTGCGCAGCGTAGAAATAGCAGACTATAGCATTAACTCTTTGTCGTTTGATGTATATATCGGCATTACCAATTTAAACAAAAAGGAAGCCGCCGCCATCAAAAAATTTGAAGGACAATTAACGATGAACGATACTCACATGGCTGATGTTTCTTTTAAGGATGTACGTGTAGAGCCAAACTCTGTCAAAAATCAAAAAGTGCATCTGGTTATCCCGACCAGCTCCTTTGGCAGCAAACTGTTGGGCTTGGTCAGCATGGGCAGCGGAACGGTAGATTATCACTTAACGGGAACGGCATACTTCGACACTCCGTTGGGGGAAGTACCTATACCGGTAGATATCGGCAGAATCGGAAGCACCAACTAATTTGTGGTAAAAAAACCCGCTCAAAAGAGCGGGTTTTTATTTACAAAATATATCTCAACACCGTTGCGGTCAGTAGCGCCAAACAAAGCGTCAATGCCACAATGCGCAAACTATCCTTTATGCCATTCTCTCTAAGCATTACAAAAAACGTAGCGACACAAGGCAAATACATTGCCATAAAAACACAGGCTACGGCTAATTGCTCAGGCGAAAGATGAAAGGGTTCTAACAAAGCAATAGAAATGTCTTTTCTTAAAAATCCCAACAATAAAAGAGGGGTTGTTTCTGCTGGCAAATTTAACACATGCTCCACCGGATAACGGAACAAACGTGCCACCCAATCCGTAATTCCGACAAATTGCATTAAATCTACAAATAAAACGCCGGCTAAAATAAGCGGTAAAGCATCTGCCAAATATTCTTTCATGCGCAGCCATATTTTGCGCGCCAACGGGCGAAATCGCGGCACACTCCAGGACGGGATCTCCATAAAAATTTCCGGTGTTTCTCCTTTAAGCAATTTGTTTAAAATAGTCCCGGCCAAAATACCATTTATGGCCAGCGTACCAAACACAATCAATAAATATTTTAATCCATAGGGAGAAAGCATAGAAAGAATCATCGCCGTCTGAGAAATACAAGGAGCTAAAACCAAAATCAAGGCCAAAGCAATCACTCTTTCTCGGCGTGTTTCCAATACCCGCACCCCCATTACAGCCGGCACCTTGCAACCAAAGCCCAACATAATAGGAATTGCTCCGTATCCATGTAAACCGATTTTATGCAAAATACGATCCAACAAAATGGCCAAACGTGGCAAATAGCCCAAATCTCCCAAAAAACCAAGCAGAGAATAAAATACCAATACAAAAGGCATCACATCTATCAGCGCAATTTTAAGCCCATCAGAAAGCAGACCGAAATAGGTTTCTCCGCCATCGCCTAACAAGAACAAATAAAGCGGATTTCCTTCTAAGAATGCAAATATTTTTTGCAGGAAAGGGAAATAGTAATTTTCATACAAAGGCTCCAGCAAGCCTATCATACCCTCTCCCAAAAGCATGATGCCCCACAAAGAAAGTAATAATACGCCTATGGCTATCGGCAATCCTGTCACAGGCGTGGTAGCCCATGCCTGCAATTTTTCAGTAAAACTGGCATGTTTGTGATGAATCTTTTGTACGCGGCGAACAATACGGCCGATTAAGTGCCATTTTTCTTCCGGCTTTTGAGGAATATGAATAGAGGGTGTATCATAATCGTTTTGAGTGAGCAGTTTGCCAACCGTCACCTCTAAGCGTTTTAATCCTTCCCCTGTCGTTGCTACTACCCCGATTACCGGAATGCCTAACTCTTTAGATAAAGCACGAACATCAATGTTAATGCCTTTTCGCAATGCCTCATCAAATTTATTAAGCAACAAAATAACAGGCTTTCCCAAACTCATTACTTCTAAGGTAAAGTAAAGGTTTCTCTCTAAATGAGAGGCATCAGCCACACACACCACAAAATCATATTCCAACTCTTCAAATAAATCTCTTTTTTTACCTTCAATAACCCATTTATCTTCTAAATGGTAAAGACCCGGAATATCAATAATTTGATGGGTTTCTCCGTTAAAAACGGTCGTACCGTAATTTAACCCTACCGTCGTTCCGGGAAAATTGGAAGATAAAATACCAATCCCTGTCAGACGAGAAAAGAGCAAACTTTTTCCTACATTGGGGTTGCCCGCGAGTAAAAAAGTATGCTGCTTGGAAGATATAAGAATTTGCTTTGCCGCTTTGGGGCCTAATGCCACTTCACTTCCGCAAACAGAAACCACTAAGGGGTTTTTACCCGGTTTACGTATGACGGTTTGTCCTTTAACAAGGCCCATAGCAGCCAATTTATCTGCTTGTACACCCTCCGCCACGACATCAATAATTTCTGCCGTTGCTCCGGGCTTTAAATCATAAAGAGTACGAAATGCTTGTTTTTTCATAAAAGTTAGGTTTTCCTTACTTTTATATTTTACTATACAAATCATTTCCAAAGCAAGGGATATTTCGTCGGAGAAAAAGCAGACCCACGAAAAAAGGTCTTTTTTGCTATAATAAATGTATCCAAATTATATTCTTAGGAGAGAAAATTTATGGCTTACAATGTAAACCCTGAACTCTGCATCAACTGTGGTGCTTGTGAATCTGCCTGTCCGGTAGGCGCTATCGCCGAACAAGACGGAAAACGCGTCATTGATGCTGCCAAATGTATTGAGTGCGGCGCCTGCGCCGGCACCTGCCCGGTAAGCGCTATTTCTTTGTAAGAAATGCGTAGGGCAGAATGCAAAGCATAGTCAGCACCTGCCCGGTAAGCGCCATTTCTTTGTAAGAAATGCGTAGGGCAGAGAATGCAAAGCATAGTCTGTACCTGCCCGGTAAGCGCTATTTCTTTGTAAGAAATGCGTAGGGCAGAATGCAAAGCATAGTCAGTATCTGCCCGGTAAGCGCTATTTCTTTGTAAGAAATGCGTAGGGCAGAATGCAAAGCATAGTCAGTATCTGCCCGGTAAGCGCTATTTCTTTGTAAGAAATGCGTAGGGCA
>JAFXGO010000033.1 GCA_017520185.1 Elusimicrobiaceae bacterium
AACCGACGGCGGTTTTCTTTTCAATCGCTACGACTCTGTATTGCGGATGGGATTTTTTACCCACTCTTTGTAATCTAATGACGACTGCCATGTGTTAACTTCTCCTTATTATTCGCCTTTTACAAGGCGGTGTAATTAAATCGTGGCGGACTTGCGGATTTCTTGCAAGGCCTGTTTCTTATCTGCTGCCGCGAAAATGGCATTACCTGCTACAAAAGCATCTGCTCCTGCTTGGGCCGCTTCACGCGCGGTTTGAGCATTGATGCCGCCATCTACTTCTAAATAAATACTGCGGCCGCTTTGGTCAATCAATTCACGCACAGCCTTGATTTGGGCAGGACTGCTAGGCAGGAAACTTTGCCCGCCAAATCCCGGTTGTACGGTCATTACCAAGACCAAATCTAATATATCTAAAAACGGTTTTATGCGTTGCGGGTCTGTATCGGGCTTGATGGAAAGACCTGCTTTTACACCTAAACTTTTAATGGTTAAAAGAGCTTCTTTTACGTCGTCTTGTGCTTCAATGTGTACGGTTAAAAAATCGGCACCGGCTTTGGCAAAAGACTCAACAAACTTCAACGGACGTTGCACCATTAAATGCACGTCCAACGGCAGTTGCGCGCGACCGTTTAAACTTTTTACCGTTGCCGGACCAAAACTTAAATTCGGTACAAAATGCCCGTCCATTACATCTACGTGCAACCAATCTGCGCCGGCCATTTTTGCAACTTCTACATCTTGTCCCAAATTCCACAAATCGGCCGACAAAATGGAAGGCGCTATTATTATTTTACCATTTCTTGAGCCGTTTTGGGTAATCATTGTATTTCTCTCTCTCTGACCAAGATGCCATCGGATAAAATACGGAAGGTCGCTTTACCGCTGTAAGGAATTTCTAAATCGATTTTGCTACCGGGTAATTTGGACTCATTAATCACTTCTCTTTCACCGTTATCATCAGTCATGACGATGCGGATACGCATCTGTTTTTTACCCTGAGGCAACTCATAATGTAAATGATAAGTTTTTTCATCTTCATTGGCTTGGCGTCGGCTGACGGTCACCTCTAAAGAGGAACCTGTAGATATTTGACTATCTGCCAGCGGATATTGAGAAGCAATGGTGCCATAAGGAAAAGGAGATTTTGGGTCTTCTTTAACAGTTAAATTGATATTTTGTGTGCTGGCCCATAAAGTGGCGTTGGCTAATTTTTTATTGCGAAAATCGGGTACTAAAATCACACTGGCAGGAGGTTGGCCGTTTGACAAAGTAAGGAGCACTTTGTCCCCGCGTGTTAACATGCTGTCAGCCTTCGGTTTTTGAGAGATGATAAGGCCTTTTTCTACTGTTAAAGAAAAGGCATTTTCCACCTTTTCCACTTGCAATCCGGCTTGCCGAATGGCCAACTGCGCCGCACGTAAATCAAGCCCTTCTACGGAAGGTACAAACACCATTTCGTCACCTTGACTGATCCATACGCGGATCACACGCCCTTCCCGAACGGTACTTCCGGCAGATGGAATTTGGCGCAAGACAGATCCGGGAGGAACCCCTTCTGCAAATTCTAGACCGGCTTGTTTTAAAGCCAAGTTAACGGTAGCTAAAGAGTCTAAGGCTGTCGTGACGGGTTTTTGGGTAATGTCGGGCACTTGTACTTCCTGACGTGTATGGACCAAAGCTCCCAGTACCCAATCAATAGAAACAAAAATTAACAAACCAAAAAAGACAAAAACAACCAACGCGATAAACCATTTCACGCGGGAAGTTTTTCTCGTTTTTCCAATAAAATCTTCGAAATTTGTATCTGTATTTTTAGTCATTACAAACGAACACCCCTTCTGCAGGTTTTAACCCTCGTCCGTTGGCAAAAGAAGCCGCAGACATAGGTTTTTTACCGGCTGGGTGCACCTCAGTAATCCAAATATTTCCTTCTTTACATTTTACTAAAAAACCTTTGCTGCTTTCAACGGATAAAAGCGCGCCTGCCGTATTTTGCGAGCAAGTGTTTTGAGTATCTAATTCTGTGCGCAGAATTTGTAAGAGTTCGGTTTTTCCGTTTAAACAAATTTGGGTGCGTGCCTTAGGACCGCAAGCCAAGCCGCGTACTTTGTGATGAATTTGAGCAGCGGTCATGGTTTGAAAGTTTAGAAAAGCATCTTCTTTGCTGATCATAGGAGCAAAGCTGGGCTCTCCCACTTGCTCTATTTTGGTAATTTGCCCCTTTTCAATTTGATGGATAGCCTCTTGCAATCCGGTTAAACCTAAGGGAATTAGTTTGGTAAAAAGAGTCTCGGCATTGTCAGCAAGGTCAACAGAAATTTCCTTTTGCAAAAGAATGGGGCCATCGTCCATACCGGGCGCAATCCAAAAGACACTGATGCCGGTAGTTTTGAAATCTTGAAAAAGGCTATGTTGTACCGGTGCTGCTCCGCGCAAAAGCGGAAGTAAAGAAAAATGCACATTAATAATACCGAGTTTGGGTAAAGCCAAAAAGTCCGGGCGGAAGATTTTTCCAAAGGCTACCGCTACTCCCAAATCAAAAGGCCGGGCTTTGATCTCGTCAAAAATGTCTTTCATCTTTTCCGGAGAGCGAACAGGCAACCCCAACTCTAAAGCACGCGCTTTGACCGGGCAAGGAGTAATGACCATGCCTCGTCCGCGCGGTTTATCAGCCTGAGTGACGACCATTTGTATGTCTGTTAAATCGTGTAATAATTCTAGATATGGTACGGATATTTCCGGCGTACCAAAGAAAATAGTTTTTAATTTGTCCATATTTTTATTTTATCAAATTCGGCAGGCAGGCAGGTCTAATCCATAAAAAAGGAAGAAAAAAGAGATAAAAATCATTATATTGTAGGGGCAGGTGGAGTTTATAAAAGGGGGAAATTATGACGATTACATATGTAGACGATAAAAATTTTGACAGAGAGGTTGCTACTTTTCAACATCCTAAAATAGTGGTGTTTTCAGCCGATTGGTGCCCACATTGTCACCGTATGATGCCTGTGTTGGAAGAAGTAGCCAAACGGTATAACGGAAAAGCTAAAATGTTTTTGGTTAATGTGACGCAGTCACCCAAAGCAGCTGCCAAGTATTCGGTTCGGGGGGTACCGACGATGCTCTTTTTTCGAGATGGAAAACATTTTTCCCAATTAGTGGGGGAGGCTCCTATTACATCGATTGAAGATAACATCAAAGCGATACTGTAAGTGCATTTTCGTTTTCTCGGTCAGCCCCGATATTTGCTCGGGGCTGGTTTTGTATTAAAACTTATTTTGAATATTTGTATAATAGTAGCGTAATTTTATGGATAAGAAATCCTTATGTCTTTACCTCAAGAATTTATAGATTATACTGCCAAACTGTTCGGGCCTGAACGCTGGCAAAACTACTTGGATTCTTTTGCCCAAGAAGTGCCGGTAAGCATTCGCTTTAACAGGTGGAAACATCATGGAGAAATGTTGACAGAGTCAACACCTGTTGCTTGGTGTCAAGAAGGCTTTTGGCTCAAAGAACGACCCAATTTTACCTTAGATCCTTTGTTGCATGCGGGGGTGTATTATGTGCAGGAATCCGGCTCTATGTTTTTGGACCATGTTTTGCGCCATTTATTAGATAAGCCGGTGAGTGCTTTGGACTTGTGCGCAGCACCCGGTGGAAAATCTACCTTAATGCGGGCGGCTTTGCCTGAAGGCTCTGTGCTTGTCAGTAATGAAATAGATCGTCGCAGAGCCAATATTTTATTGGAAAATATTTTAAAGCAAGGTCACCCGGATGTAGTGGTCACGCATAATCCGCCGAAAGACTTTTCAAAAACAAGTTTAATGTTTGATGTGATTTTAGCCGATGTCCCTTGTTCCGGAGAGGGATTATTTCGGCGAGATTTGGCCACCGCCAAAGAGTGGAGTGTGCAAGGGGTAAAGTTCTGCCAAGAGCGCCAACGTCAGATTTTGCGTGATATTTGGCCTTGCCTTCGAAGTGGCGGGCTGTTAATTTACAGTACATGCACCTTTAATTTACTTGAAAATGAAGAAAATGTACGATGGATAGCGGAGGAGTTGGGGGCGGAAGTTTTACCTATTGTTGTGCAAGAAGAATGGAATATTACGGGTAGTTTGTTGGAGGGGTGGAACGGGCCGGTTTATCGCTTTATTCCCGGAACTACGCGAAGTGAAGGCCTTTTTATGGCCGCACTTCGTAAAAAGGGGGGAGATTTTGATATGGGCACCTTGCCTGCCTCTTTAAAAACGCAAATTAAAAAATATCCTTTTATTCATTTGCTATCAGATGGCACGCCTCAACCGGAAATGAAAGGAAAAGAGGCTCTTCCGTCGGTGGCGCAGGCCCTTTCTTTAACTATGTCGGAAAATACGTATCCCAAAGTGGAACTTTCTTTAGAGCAAGCACGCCGTTATTTGCATAGAGAGTCTTTTGCTTTGCCTTCGGGTACTCCGCTTGGATTTGTGCTGGTTTGTTATCAATCTCATCCCTTAGGATTTATGAAAAATGTCGGCACACGTGCCAATAATCTCTATCCTAAAAATTGGGCTATTCTTAATTTGTAAAAAATAATATTCTTCTGTCAGGATTATAAAAATTTGACTGTATCCTTCATAAAATTGTAAAAAAAGCCCTCCGTTTAGGAGGGCTTTAAATCTACTCTGCCGATGAAATAATTTTTTCTGCTCTCATGAGTGATTCATCTATGTTTTTGCAGATATTGGCTTTTCCGATGATATCTAAAAAGCCATACTTGTTGAGCATTTTTTGCGGTTGGCGCTGTAAGTGAGAGAGGATAATTTTAACTCCGTTTGCATGACAACGCTTGTATATCTTATATAAGGCGTGGTACCCGGTGGCATCCATCGCGGGTACGCTGCGCATTCTTAAAACCAATACTTTGCAATCTTTCATATTGCTTAACGTATCAATAAAAAGATTTGCCGCTCCAAAAAAGAACGGACCGTTAATTTCATAAACGGTGACATGTTTGGCTATTTTTTTGGCATCTATGTCGTCTTTGTGGTGCACTTCGTCCATAATATCGTCGTCAGTATTGGTGACATTATAAACATCTGCCATACGTTTCATGAAAAGTATAGCCGCCAAAACAAGGCCAAACTCGATGGCGGCAACCAGATCTATTACTACCGTAAGAGCAAAAGTGACCATCAAAACTAATATGTCACTAGCCGGTGCTTTGAATAGAGAAACAAAACTTCTCCAATCGCTCATTCTGTAAGAAACGTTAAACAAAATGGTTGCCAGTGCAGTCATGGGTATAAGGCTGATATAATTCATAAGACATAACATCATGATGAGTAAAAATATACTGTGTGCTATGCCTGCAAGGGGGGTTCTGCCTCCATTATCTATGTTGGCGGCGGTACGGGCTATTGCACCCGTAGCCGGCAATCCGCCAAAAAGAGCGGAAACAATATTGCCACAACCGGTGGCCACAAGTTCCATATTAGAGCGGTGTTTTTTGCCGATCATACCGTCTGCCACAACAGCAGAGAGCAAACTTTCTATGCCGGCCAAGAATGCGATAGTAAAAGCAGGTCTTAACAACTTGAGGATAATGTCAAAGTTTATATCGGGAAAATGCGGGGTGATAAGACCCGTTTTTATAGTTCCGAAGGTGCTTCCTATCGTAGCCACCGGCAAGTCACAAACTTTTACAATGAGTGTTGTGATTACCAAAGCAGCTAATGAACCGGGAAAAAGTTTAAATTTTTTCGGCCAAAAAACAATCAGTACCAATGCCAGAAGTCCCATAAATAATGTGGGCATAGAAGTATGGGATATATTATTAAAATAGAATTGCCATTTGGCAAAAAAGGCGGAAGGAATCTCGCTCAGACCCAACCCTAAGAAGTCGTTAATTTGAGTAGAGAAAAGCACGACGGCTATACCGCTGGTAAAACCCGTAGTGACGGGGTAAGGGATAAACTTTAAAAATGCACCAAACTTCAAGCATCCCATGATAATCAAAATAATGCCAGCCAACAGGGTGGAAACCAACAATCCCTGCATTCCGTACTGCTGAATAATACCGTAAACAATGACAACAAATGCCCCCGTAGGGCCGGCAATTTGTACACGGCTTCCACCAAGCAGAGATATGGTAAAGCCCGCCACAACAGCAGTGATAAGACCTTTGTCCGGAGTGACACCCGAAGCTATGGCCAGAGCGATGGAAAGCGGCAAAGCAATACATGCCACCACCAGTCCGGCCGTTAAATCTGCGATGATTCTCTCACGCGGAAATTCCTTCTTCCTGTGTTGGAGAAGGCTTAACAATTTAGGTTTTAATTTCATTTTTTTACTGGATTTTAAGTAAGTCTTCAAATAAGGATATATATATTTTATCTCTTTTGTAGGTGGGTGAGCAAATTTATATCGTCGGGGAGGGGGAAAGGAACAATAAAAAAAGTACTTCGTATAAAGTGCCTTTTTAAATGGTCGACCGTAGTTATCGTACAATTTTTGGAATATTCAACTATTCAATGTAATTTGACATGTATTACGAAAGATATTAGAATGTGCTTATGAATGGAGGCAAAATATGAAAATGATTAAAAAAATAACTAGTATTTTAGTATTTTTATTGATTGCAGGGACGGTCTGTGCTCAGGTAAATAATAAAAAAGAAGCCTTTCTGATAGGTGGCGGTTGTGATTTTACTGAGGATAATTTTGTCACAGAATTCAATGAGTGGCATAGTTTTCTGAAGGATTATGGCTGGCATGTACAAACCTTTTTAGATCCTGCCAGAAAAACCGATATTGATCATGTGATGGATTTTGATTGGGATACATTTAAGGAGAGACTTTCTTCATTAGCAAGGCGGGAAGTAGTTCCCGAACAAGTATTTTTAGGGATTATTACTCATGGAAAAATCGGAGCTGATGGACATCAAATTTGTGTAGGTAATCATGAATATAAGCCGATAAAAGAGTTGGGTCATATTTTGACCCGTTTGCAAGAGAAAGGGACAAAAGTAGCGGTTGTTGATATGTCTTGCTACTCGGCTTATTCTGTTTTAGAATTATTAGGCTCTGCTTCTTGCGTGATGTCTATGGCCGGCAGAGAAGTTGCTACTGGTGCTATTACGAAAGCGGTGGCTAGCGGTTTGTCTTCCTTGCCTTTTTTAGAAGAGAGGCCTAGTGTAGAAGATGTTTATTTTTCCGTGTTAGAAAATTCTAATAAAAGAATGAGACAACTGCCGGAAATTACCTCTTTTGCCTCCTTAAATACGGTGTTTGTGGAACAAGTTGCCAACTACAAGTCAGTGCGAACTTTTTTTGAGGAGGAAAAGCCCCTTTTGGAACACCTCTTTTCTCCTTATACGATAAAGGGAATTGAAGAATTTTTTCGAAGCGGAAGATTTATAGCAAATAGTCATGGTATATTGGCTCTAATGTATTTAACGAAGTTTCCGGATCGTCAAGACCGACCTTGTGCTAATTTTTATTTCTAAGAAAATAAAAAAATAACTCTACATTTGGTAGAGTTATTTTTTTGTAAAAACTGATTGTGCAGATAGTACAAAAAAAAGCACTTCGTAGGAAGTGCCTTTTTAAATGGTCGGGGGTGTATTATGTGCAGGAAGCCGGATCTATGTTTTTGGACCATGTATTGCGCCATTTGGTTACAACTCCTGTCAGCGCGTTAGATTTGTGTGCTGCTCCCGGTGGAAAATCTACTTTAATGCGTGCGGCTTTGCCGGAAGGGTCGGTGCTTGTGAGCAATGAAATAGACCGCCGTCGTGCCAATATTTTACTGGAAAATATTCAAAAGCAAGGTCACCCCGATGTATTGGTGACGCATAATCCGCCGAAAGATTTTGCCAAAACAAATATCATGTTTGATGTCATTTTGACGGATGTCCCTTGTTCGGGAGAAGGACTCTTTCGCCGAGATGAGACCGCTACCAAAGAATGGAGCCCTGCCAATGTGCAATTTTGCCAAGAGCGCCAACGCCAAATTTTGCGTGATATTTGGCCTTATCTTTGCAGTGGCGGTTTGCTCATTTATAGCACATGTATGTATAATCTGGCAGAAAATGAAGAAAACGTACGTTGGATAAGCCAAGAGTTGGGGGCAGAGATTTTATCAGTACCCACAGAGGCGGACTGGAAGATTACCAAGAGCTTGCTAGCGGGGTGGGACAAACAGGTGTACCGCTTTATCTCCGGTAATACTCATACGGAAGGGTTGTTTATGGCAATACTTCGCAAAAAAGGCGAAGAAGAAAGAGCGACTTTGCCGACCGGACTGCGAAAACAAATTCAAAAATTTCCTTTTATTCATTTGCTCTCAGACGGTTTGGCTCAACCGGAGCAGAAAGGAAAAGAGCTTATTCCGTCTATTGCACAGGCTCTTTCTATAGCTGAAAATAAAAAAGATTTCCCCAAAATAGAGCTTTCCTTAGAGCAGGCTCGTCTTTATTTAAACCGTCAATCTTTTGCTTTGCCTACCGGTACTGAAAGAGGGTTTGTATTGGTTAGTTTTCAGGGGAAGGCACTGGGGTTTATGAAAAATATAGGTCCTCGTGCCAATAATCTCTATCCTAAAAATTGGGCCATTCGCAGTTTGTAATTTTTTCAATAAAAAACTCCCTATGATTATTCATAGGGAGTTTTGTGTTTATAACAGATTAAAGTTCAACATCTTGTTTTCATTCATTCCAACCGCCGACACTCGGATCAAAAGTATTTTCGTCTAAATCAAGATATTCGGCTAATTTAGTTCTTAAGGACAAATACAATTCTTCCTGATCATCAGTAGTGTTCCAAGTCATAGCCTTACGGGTTTTAGCCAAATTATGTTTATTGATAAAATAGATCGTTCCAGAGGCAGCCTCTGCAAAATGAGGCAGGAAAACTTTTTGACAGGCACCGCCTATACAAGAGGTGGAGACATTGGAATAAGCATCTACATTTGCCAAATTTTTGGCCCAAGTTATATCTTTGTCCGTAGAGCCTTCATAAATGTCTAAAAATACAATAGCATAGTCCATGCCGAACATTTTGGGTTGGAATTCCCCAGCCAATTTGTCAAAATAAGAGGCTTGGGCTTTGGAAGCTTCGCAATCGGATTTATACACAGCTACCGCTAAAAAATCTTCGCTATAATTAGAGGTGGAAATAGATAATATTCCATCATCACCGGAGGTGTTTTCTACCACCAAATCGGCATTTCCCGAAAGGGATTTAAAAGTAAAGCTTTCCCAAATTTCAGAAAGGGGAGAGTTCTCTTCCGGAATAAATTCATCTAATGTTTCGTCCATGATACAGCCGGACAGCGTTAACATAGCGCATAAAGCTACACATAACGCAAATATTTTTTTCATAAAAGCTCCTTTAGGATATAGAGATGTAACCTCGTATAAGTGTACTATAAATCAGCCGACATTAAAGCAGTATTTTAGACCCATTAACAAAATAGGCCTTTTGGGTAGTGGAATATGGGCGGAGGAATAAACATATAGTTTGATAATTGAAAAAAATATATACTAGTAATATGAAAAAAATTCCATTCAGTTATAAAAAGGGTTTTACCCTTGTAGAACTGTTAGTAGTGATACTGATTATCGGTATTTTATCTGCCGTGGCTTTGCCACGTTACACTAAGGCCGTAGAAAAGAGCCGTCTTGCCGCAGTGCTACCTACTATAACGACGCTCCGCAATGCTTTAGATGAGCAAATTTTAGCAGGAATGGAAAAAGAGGAGATAGACTATATCGGCGGTGACGAAATCGGACGTGATTTATTGATGCTAAATGTGCCATGCCAAACAGATTTGGAAAATCAGCGTTGTTATGGAAAAAATTTTAGTTATCGGGTTTGGTGTGCGCCACACGGTTGTTTTATTTCTTTTGTGCGGCAACAAGATAGAACGGAAGATGATTTGTATGCTGTGCTGTGGCGCAAAGTATTAACCGATTGGAATGATTATCCGATAGGTGTATGGGAAATGGATTGTATGGCGCATAGTGATATCGGTTATGAAGTTTGTCGCAGTATGGTGTCTCATGGGTGGGAGCTATCGGATGAAAGGATGGAGGAAATGAAATAAAAACTACATTTTGACTGAAAAATGAGTTTGTTGACAGGATTTTTTTAAACTGTTAGTATAAAGAAAAATTACTGCATAGGAAATTCTTATGAAAAAAAACACTTATTGTCATGACAATCGTAGCGTATTGACGTTAGATGCCGGTGGTACCAATTTGGTATTCAATGCCGTTCAAGCCAATAAAGAAATTTTATCCCCTATTGTTTTGCCTGCCCAAGCAGATGACTTGGATAAATGTTTGGCAAATATTGTAACAGGTTTTGAAGAAGCGATTAAGCACCTTAAACAAGCCCCTTATGCTATTAGTTTTGCTTTCCCCGGCCCTGCCGATTATGCCAACGGTATCATCGGAGATTTACCCAATTTCCCTTCTTTTAGAGGTGGTGTAGCCTTAGGACCTTATTTGCAAGAAAAGTTTGGTATTCCTGTTTTTATTAATAATGACGGAGATTTGTTTGCCTACGGTGAGGCCTGTGCCGGTGCACTTCCCTACATCAATCAAGAATTTGAGAAAAGAGGTATCCCCAGAAAATACAATAATTTGCTGGGCATTACTTTAGGTACAGGCACCGGTGGCGGTGTGGTGCATAACGGGGAATTATTCCGCGGAGATAACGGCGCTGCAGCGGAAGTGTGGGTAATCCGCAACAAAAGATATCCGGAAGCATTCTCCGAGGAAGGTGCAGCTTTGCGCTCTATTAAACGTTCTTACCGGATTCTTTCCAAAGATACCACAGAACTAACCCCTAAAGATATTGCCGAAATTGCGGAAGGAACTCGGGCCGGAAATCAACAGGCCGCCAGAGAGGCTTTTGAGGAGTTTGGCGATATTTTGGGTAATTTAATTGCCAATGTTAATACCGTTGTTGACGGTCTGGTGGTATTGGGCGGCGGTGTGGCCAATGCTCACAAATGGTTTATGCCGGCTCTTTTGCGTGAGTTAAACGGAACGATCAGCCGTTATGACGGTTTGGGAAGTGTCCCGCGTACAGAGTCTAAAGCCTATGATTTGACCGATCCCCAACAAGCAGAGCAATTTTTCGTAGGCGGTACTACGCAAGTAACCGTACCTTTCAGCCAAAAGAAAGTGGTCTATAACCAAGAGAAAAAAGTGGGTGTTACCTTGTCTAAATTAGGCACTAGCTCTGCGGTTTCTATCGGCGCTTATGCTTTTGCATTAAACGAAATTGACAAGCAAAAATAATATGAGCAACTTGTATCCGTTAAAATTTACCCCTATCTTTAAGAAAACCTTATGGGGGGGAAATAAACTGCGAGCGTATTTGTCCAAAGCTTCCGAAGATGGAACAGGAGAGAGTTGGGAAATATCGGCTTTGCAAGGAAATGAAAGCATCGTAAAAGAGGGCAATTTAGCCGGCAAATCGTTAAAGGATTTGTGTGCGCAATTTGGCGCAGAGCTGTTAGGTGAGAAAGTAGTCCATGAAACCGGAAAAGAATTTCCTCTTTTATTTAAATTTATTGATGCCCGTCAAGACCTTTCTTTACAAGTGCATCCGAATAATGAATTAGCCCAAAAAAAACATCATTGTTTCGGTAAAACGGAAATGTGGTATGTAGTACAAGCTGATGAGGGGGCGCGTCTGATTAACGGATTTTGCCAAGAACTGAAACCGGATCAGTATGAGGCGGCAGTCAAAAGTGGTGAGATTTTGGACTTTGTCGGTTCGTACGAAGTAAAAGAAGGAGATACTTTCTTCATTCCGGCAGGCAGGATTCATGGAATCGGCGCAGGTATTTTGATTGCCGAAATTCAACAAACCTCTAATATCACCTATCGTCTGTATGATTATCACCGTAAAGACCAAAACGGACAAGAACGCCAACTGCACATAGCAGATGGAAAAGATGCGTTGGATTTTGCCGTTCTTCCTAATACAAAAATTTCAGTTGAGGAACAGATAAACCAACCGGAAACCTTAGTACAATGTCCTTTCTTTACCGTGAATTTACTTCACGTAGAAGGTACATTGCCAAGAGATTTGGTAAATAGAAAGAGCTTTGTGGCGTATATGGCTTTGCAGGGCAAAACAACGATTTCCGTGCAAGAGAAGCTCTATTCTATTGAAAAAGGAGAGAGTATATTGATTCCGGCCGCACTGGCCTCATATTGCGTACAGGGAATCAATGCCAAGTTGTTAGAAGTATATATTTAAAATGCACTTTCTAAGTAAAAACAAAAGGCACTTCTTGGGAAGTGCCTTTTTAAATGAAAACTTTATAAATAGTCCAATTTTGCTTTGTCATTAGATTGCATAAACTTGTGTCCCAAGGGGAAATGCGAAAAACACCTTTATAAGGTAACCATTTTTTAGACTTGCAAATACAAAACGATGAGGAGCTGCTGACGGTCTCGGGTAATCTCCCGAGTGTGAGCAACTCCTCTACAAGTAGTTTAATAGATAAAGATGAAATTGTCAACAAGAACTCTTACAAGAAAATCTATTTGATATACAATTAAGCTTGTTTGACGACCAACGAAGCCTTTTTGATACGCAGGCCCGTGTGGAAGAAGATCAATGGCAAAACCAAGGGGAACAAGAACTAAAAGATTTTATCTTTTCTACGTTGAAAGAGGTTTCTGTATTTTTGTCTGTGTCCAAATCGCGAAATAGGCTTTTCGGGTTTCAATAACCTTATAAAAGGCAAGTTTCGTTAGTTTCTATTGCTCAGTTTTTTAATTTTCCAAGAAACCCAAATATCTTGTGCTACTAAGTATAGAAATCTTAATCCGATTGAGACAATAAACAAGGATAAAATCGGAGAAAAATAAAAATGTTTGGGAAAAGCCAATAATCTTAATGAAGCAACAAAGAAAGGGATTCCTATGACTAGAAAGAGTAAACCAATACAAGTGGTTGCAAAAGGCGATTGGCAGTTTTTATGATAACCATACAAACGTTGATTTTGTATTTGTTTATTAAAAAAGTCAGCCAAATTTTTCTCAATAGAATCCCATTCAGAGAATGGGGCGATATGGGAGGAAAAATCTTTAAATCGGAAATGGAGATCTACCAAACGATAAAGAACTTTGTTAGAGCTGTGCTTATGCGCTATCTTAAAAATAGATTCTTGTTGCTGAAAAGTAAATGTAAGCGTATCTAAAAAAGCATGTCTTCTATTCTTTGTACGTAGAGAGGAAACTTTTCCGGTTAGGGAAAAGGTTGTCTCTGCATAAGGTAAAAAATAGTTTTGCTCTTTGGTGTAAAGCGTCACACCGTCAGTATCGAAATTTAATGCACGAACAGCGGAAGGCGTATCAAAGATTTTGCGTTTCTGATACCAATTTCGTACCGATAATATAAAGAGAACCGGTATTAGAAATACAAACAATACGCAAATAAAAATGATGAAATTGCCCATTAGAGGGCCATCTTCCTTTCTGACATAGTTAAAAAAATCCGAAGATCCTTCTGTAACCGTGTGCCAAGCCAATGCCACATCCCCATGTGCAAAAGCCAAGATGAAACCAACCACGGTTAAAAATATAAAAAATAGTAATCCCATGGCTAATAAATTTTTACATGCTTGCGTGTATAAAGGGTCTTTAATTTTTAAATACATAAACTCATTCTATCAAATTTTTACTCGTATCTTTCTATCCCTCAAATTCGTTTGGGAATCATCACTTTAGTTGTTAAAAGGGTGCGTGGTTCTCATCACACACGAAGTATAGATAAAATATCGTTTCATAAGGAATATAGTCATAGTTGTGGACATCTGAAAATGGAAAAGACTCCTTAGTTGCCTGCTCCGCTTTTCATAACAGTATAAAACAAAAAATCCACCTTGCGGTGGATTATTTGTTTCAAATGGTCGGGGCGGCGGGATTCGAACCCACGACCTCACGGTCCCGAACCGTGCGCGCTACCAACTGCGCTACGCCCCGTAAAATACATCTTTAATTAATGAAATGGTCGGGGAAGCGGGAATCGAACCCGCGGTCTCTCGCACCCCAAGCGAGCACTCTACCACTGAGCCATTCCCCGATAAATTTTCAAAAAAAGAGAAGCACTAAATTGTGCTACCTATATATTTTAGCATTCTTTGAGGATTTGTGAAAGGGTTTCTTTAATTTCCGAGAGAAATTTCACATCCGTTCCTGCTTTTTTTTCTGCTATTTTTCCGCCGGGTGCATATTTTGTCAGTTGTTTTTTTGCACCTTCCAGTGTTAATTTTTGCTTATAAATCAGGTCTTTAATTTTCAAAATCGTGTAAACATCGTTTTTGGTATAACGGCGGTGACCGCTTTCTAAGCGAATGGGTTTAATCAGGCCGAACTCCGCCTCCCAGTAGCGTACGGAATATTCCGGCACACCGGTAATGCGTTTTACGTCGCCGATGCTAAAATAATCTTTTTGTTCGATTTCTTCAAAACCCATATGTATATTATAGCAAACGCGCCAAGGCGGGGGGGAACTTTACTCTTTTAGGCACAAAAAAACAGGGAAAAATAACAGTTTATCCTCATCTCTAAACTCTCATTTCCCCTGTCCCGCTTTCTGATGTTTTGCGCTACCGGCAAAACAGGATTTGGATCTATTTCACTAATTTTATTCTAAAAAAGCCGCCACCGCAAGAAAAGGGAAAAAATTAATTAGATTGTATTTTTCTCTCTAGATAAAATAAAACCCCGATTTCGGCGGGGTTTTATTTTGAGTTTTTAAACTGTTAATCAATTAAACGGCAGGCGGCGTCTTTGTCTTGCGCAAGTTGTGCTTTCAGCGCATCTAAGCCGTCAAATTTGCTCTCAGAGCGGATTTTATCGTAAAAGAACACTTCCACTCTGTGGCCGTAAATAGAACGCTTAAAATCCAACAAATGCACTTCAACCAAAGGAATAATAGAATCAATGGGATTGACTGTCGGGCGGAAACCGATATTGCAAATACCGCGATAAAAGTTTTTTCCCACACGCACTTTGACGGCAAACACCCCCAACGGCAGCAGTTTATAAAAATTAATGTCTAGGTTAATTGTCGGAAATCCGATTTTTCGGCCCAATTTTTTACCTTCTATCACACGTCCTTCAAGGCTATATGGCCTTCCCAAAAGGGCATTAGCGGTTTTAATATCGCCTTGCGCCAGAGTTTTCCGAATAAGAGAAGAAGAAATTTTACTTCCTTTTTCGCCGTTATAAAAGGGCATAATTTCACAGGGAATCCCCAGCTGAGCACATTTACTTTTTAAAAATTCATCATTTCCCTGTCTGTTCTTGCCGAAAGAAAAATCGGGTCCTGCCAAAATGGCTCCGCAATTATATTTTTCAAGCAATACTTTTTTGAAAAATTTTTCTGCCGTATATTCGCGGTACATTTGAAAATTCAGTTCATCTATTTTGCAAGATAGATGTTTTCTCAGTAGAGCTTTTTTTTCAGGAGGAGTAGAAAGTACCGTCATGGCAGGCTGTTCAGAGAGTAAACTTTTAGGCGGATAAGGAAAATACAAAACGTGAGCCTTCATTTGATGTTGTACAGAAAGTTGCTCCAATTTGGCAAACAGGGCCTTGTGCCCCAAGTGCACTCCGTCAAATGTACCGATAGTAATAAGTTTTTTACGCGTCATAAAATAGGCTCCTGTAGCAATTTTACTATTTCTTCACGCGGTGTGGTTTTTAGTTTGGCTCCGTCAAAAGATTTTTCTACGATGAAATTCCCAATACTCAAACGTCTTAAGGCTGTCAAATGTCCCGTAGTGCCCAATGCACGCGCCAACATTAGCCCCAAAGAGCGTACATAGGTGCCGCAAGAACAATGTAGTGTAAAAGTAATTTTATCTCTGCCGTTAAAAGAAATATCTTTCCATTCAAAAATTTCAATGGTGTTAAAGCGGTCTTGTACAGGGGTGCCTTCGCGTGCCAAATCATACATTTTGCGCCCGTTGATTTTTTTGGCACTGACGGGGGGGATTTGTTGGCGTATTGTCCCCGTTAAAGTTTGCGCGGCGGATTGGATTTGCTCTAAAGTAAGAGGGGGGACCGGCTCTGTGTGCAACACCGTTCCTTGCGCGTCCCAACTGTCGGTTTCTACTCCGAGTGTTAGCTCGGCGCGATATACTTTGGGAAGTTTTAAAAATTTCTCTTGCAGGCGCGTGGCGGAGCGTTCCACCAGTAAAATTAAAAGACCCGTTGCCATAGGGTCTAAGGTACCGCTATGACCAATGCACTTGGTACGCAAGACGCGCCGCGCAATGGCCACCACATCATTAGAGGTGAAATCTTGGGGTTTATCTATCAGCAAAAGTCCGCTTGGATTAGTGAGCATTGGACAAGGCTTCTTTGACAACGCTGGCCAATTCTTCGGCTACGATTTGCACCGGTTTTCCGCTGACTTTAAATCCGGCCGCACGTGCATGCCCACCGCCACCGAAATGCTGAGCAATGGCGCTGACGTCTATTTGATTGCGGGACCGTAAATTGACAGATACTTTATCCGGTTCTTGCTTAAGCAAAGCAGATACCTCTACACCCGGAATCATGGTGGGTTGGCTGACGATGCCTTGCGTTTGAGACGGAACGGCATTAAATAATTCAAAATCACTTTGGGCCAAAATGATTTGGCTATATTTATTTTGAAAAAGCAGTTGCATTTTTTCCAAGGCGCGTCCCAGCAGTTTCAGTTCTGTATAGGATTTTGTAAAGTAAATGACTTGGTTAATTTTATTTACATCAGCACCCAAAGCGACCAACGCAGAGGCCACGCGTAAGGCTTCGGCAGTGGTATTGGTGTGCAAAAAGCGGCCCGTATCGGTGACAACACCGGTATAAAGGCAGGTGGCCTCGTCCGTCGTAGGCAAAAGGCCGTCTTCATTGGCTTCAAAAAGTTGAAAAATAATTTCCGCCGTAGAAGAAGCAGTAGAATCAATGTGGTTGAGGTCGCCATAAGCATCGCTGACTAAATGATGGTCAATATTAATAAGCGTTTTTGCGTTTTGCAACACACATTCTAAATCCCCACCGCGTTGACGGTCCGAACATTCTAATAAAATAACGGTATCAAACTGCGGTTTGGGGGGGAGTTCATTGACGTGAATTTTAGAAAGACCGGGTAAAAAGAGTAAATCTTTTCCTATCGCAGGGGAGGCATACGCATAGGCTTCTTTGCCCAAGCGCTCAAGCAAGGAACACACCGCTAAGGTGCAACCTAAGGAATCTCCGTCCGGGTTTAAATGTCCCGCGACAAAGAAACTTTGGCCTTTTTCAATGGCCTGCCAAACCTGCTGAAAGGAATCGTATTTATTCATGGTCTTGTTCTTTTTCTTTTTCAATGACTTTGAAAATGCTTTCCACACGGCTGGCCTGCTCAGGCGTATTGTCATACTCAAAGCTGAAAGACGGGATACGTTTCAAATGCAGGCGATGGCGCAATAAAGCACCGATTTCTTTGCGCAATAGCGAAAGTTGTTCTTCGGTTCTTTTCTTGTCTTCGGGGCTTCCAAAGACGGAAAAATACACCTTTGCGGTGGTTAAATCTTTAGAGACATGGACAGCCGTAATCGTCACAAATCCGCCAAAACTACCCGCCGCCGTCATCTTGGTGATGATGGTGTTAATTTCCTGCAAGAAAAGGGTTTCTAAACGTTTAATTCTATCGATCATAGTTCTATTATAGCATTTTAGGTCAAACGCTTTGATTATTTTGACAATGCAGAAAAAGAAAGCAAACTATGAACAATAAAAGAAAAATTTGACTCTTATATTTTTTTAAATTAAACTTTAAATGTTGCTAAAAATTAACAAATAAGGATATAAACTATGAAAAATACATATAAACGTAATGTCAGCGGTTTTACGCTGATTGAGTTGTTGGTAGTGGTACTGATTATCGGTATTCTTTCTGCGGTGGCTTTGCCTCAGTATCAAAAAACGGTACTTAAAAGCCGCACTGCTGAAGCGTGGGCTAATTTGAACGCTTTGCTTAAGTCAGGCCAAGTGTTTTGTTTGGAAAATCCGGATGTTCATACCTCTCTGATTATAGGTGATCATTCCGTCATTAAGGTGGAAAATTCCAAATATTTTAGTTATGATGCAAGTGTAGATTGTTCTCCTTCGGACGGTGAGAATGTGGTAAGACTATATGCCGAGTATCAAGGAAACAAAGATATCACCTTATCCATTAATGACAAAGGTATCAGATCGTGCAAAGGAGCAGATTGTGGTGAAATAGGCTTTACTGAAGCAGGATCAGGCACAGTGTGTGCTTGTGGCGGTAGTGAAACTTGCTACTACATAAACTAAGTGAAATAAGTTTCAAAAAACCCCCGCAAAAGCGGGGGTTTTAATTGGTCTATCAAAACTTACATTTTGATGCGGCGGGTAATATTTTCGTGTTTGATACATTCAATGACGTCGCCTTCTTTGACCCCTTTGAATCCTTCCACCAAAATACCGCATTCAAAGCCTTTTTCCACTTCTTTTACGTCGTCTTTGAAGCGTTTGAGACCGCCGATTTTTCCTTTGCCTACCACTTCTGCTCCACGCAATACTTTTACTTCTGCTCCACGCACCATTTTACCGGCATCTACCAAAGAGCCGGAAATAATGCCGGAACTTAAGCGCATGACCATTTTAATCGTGGCACTGCCCAAAGATACTTCCACCACGTCAGGCTCTAACAAGCCTTCCATAGCGGCTTTAATATCTTCCAACAGTTCAAAGATAATGGTATATTTGCGGATTTCAATGCTTTCGCGTTCGGCCTCGTTTTGGGCTTTGTTTTCCACATCTACGTGGAAGCAAATAACTACGGCATTGCTGGCTTTAGCCAGCAAAATGTCAGACTCATTTACATTGCCGGGGGCGGAGAGGATAATGTCTAACTCCACTTCGTCGGACGGAATGCGCAAGAGGGCATCTTTAATGGCTTCAATGGAGCCTTGCACGTCTGCTTTGAGTACAATGGGCAAACGCTTGACGGTGCTTTCGCCGTTTTCGTCTTTAGCCAAGTTCATCAAAGATACTTGTTTGCTGCGGCGGGCATTGACGTCTTCTTTCTGCGCCAATTTGCGTTTTTCGGCGGCATAGCGGGCATCTTTTTCACTTTCCATGATATAAAGAGTATCACCCACTTGCGGAGGCTCGCCGCTGATACCCAAAATTTCTGCCGGCACGCTGGGGCCGATTTTTTGGTAGCGTTGGCTATTTTCGTCAATCAAAGCGCGGATACGGCCGTAGCTGGTGCCTACGATAAACGGATCTCCTACTTTCATAGTACCTTTTTGCACGAGTACGGTGGCCACAACACCACGTTTATTGTCGCGTTTGGATTCCAAAATAACACCCACACCCAAACGGTCCGGATTGGCCTTGAGTTCCATCATCTCAGCCTGTAAGGAAATCATTTCCAAGAGTTTATCAATATTAATTCTTTTCTTGGCGGAAATTTCTACGAAAATGGTAGAGCCTTGCCATTCTTCCGGCACAAGTCCGCGAGCGGCTAAATCTTGCTTTACGCGGTCAACATTGGCTCCGGGCAAGTCGATTTTATTGACAGCCACGATAATGGGTGCTCCGGCTGCTTTGGCATGCTCCATAGCTTCAATGGTCTGGGGCATAATACCGTCGGTGGCGGATACTACCAAGACTACAATATCGGTAGCTTGTGCACCGCGCGCACGCATGGCGGTAAATGCTTCGTGACCCGGAGTATCCAAGAAAGTCAACTCTCCGTTAGCAGTACGCACACGGTATGCGCCGATGTGCTGGGTAATGGCACCGGCTTCACCAGCCACTACATTGGAGCTTCTGATAGCATCTAACAAAGAGGTTTTGCCATGATCTACGTGCCCCATGATGGTGATGACGGCACTGCGCGGCTTTAGGCTGGCAGGGTCGTCTTGGGCTTGCATGATGTTAATGGTGTCTTCGTCCAATTCTGCAGCTGCTTCTTCGATGGTATATCCACATTCGGCGCAGATTAGTTCCACCATATCTTTTTCCAGACGTTGATTAATGGTAGCAAAGACACCCAACGTCATGAGTTTTTTTATGAAATCATTGATTTTGAAATTCATCTTTTCCGCTAAATCTTTCACCGTTTCCGTACCAATCAAACGTACAGTTTTGCCCTGCGGTTTGGGTGCTTCTTGCACTTTCGGCGCAGGTTGGTGTTTTTGCGGTTGGGGCTGCGGTTTGGGCGTCTCTTGCACCTTCGGCGCGGGGGTCGGCTGCGGTGCAGGTTGAGACTGTTGCGGTTTGGGGGCAGCAACCGTCACCGGATCAGGGCGCGGTACTTTAATGTCCGGCAACTGCGGTTTAGGCGTTTGCTCTACCGTTTTTTCCTCTAGCACCTCCACTTTTTTGGCAGGGGCTTTTTTGACGGCCGGTTTTTTGGCGGTCGTTTTTTTAGCGGCCGGTTTCTTTTCCGTTGTTTCCGCTTTTTTAGCCGCTACCTTTTTAGCGGTGGCTTTTTTGGCAGCCGGTTTTTTCTTTTCTTCGGAGGAGTCAGTATTAGTTGTTTTCTTGGTTGTCATCGGCTACCTCTTGTTCTAAATACTTTTTGGCGCTTTCAATAATTTTCGCGGCTGTTTTTTCACCAATACCTTGCAAACCGGCCAAATGTTCCGGCTCTACGGCAGCAATGGCTTCAGCAGATGTATATCCGGCTTTTTGCAAGATTTCGGCGGTTTTGGGGCCGATACCTTCAATACCGGCAATGATATCTTGCGTTGCGGCAGCGGCTTCTTCTGCTTCTTTGGCTTTTTGGCTTTCGCTCTTTACCTCCAGGTTCCAACCGGTTAAGCGAGAGGCTAATTTAATGTTTTGCCAATCTTTACCGATAGCGATGGCCAATTGATCATCAGGTACGATGACTAAAGCCTTCTTTTCGCTCATGCTCACGATTTTGACAAAATTAACTTTGGCCGGGGCAATGGCATTGGCAATGACGGTAGAGATTTCGTCGGAATAGTTGATTAAATCAATGCGTTCACCGGAAAGTTCGTTCATAACGGCACGAATGCGAATGCCGCGCATACCCACGCAGGTACCAATCGGGTCAATTTTGTGGTCAATGCTGGAAACCATTACTTTTGCGCGGAAACCGGGGTCACGTTCAATACCTTTGATTTCTACGATGCCTTCGCTGATTTCTGGCACTTCCACTTTAAAGAGTTCTTCCATGAATTTCCCATTGGCACGAGACAAAATAACATAGGGTCCACGTTGTCCTTTATCCATTTTGAATGCGGCGGATTTGTAGCGGGAAAGTACCGGATCATCACCGATATTGGCTAAGTCAGTTTGGTTAAGTACTTTGGCGATAACGGCTTTAACGCGGGAACCGTTGGTATAGCGTTCTCTTTTGATTTGTTCGCAATAGGGCAAGATGGCTTCTACTTTGCCTAAGTCTACGATTAAATCTCTGTCAGAGAAACGACGAACAGAACCGGTGATGACTTCACCTTCGCGAGGTTTAAATTCTTTGTAAAAGTTTTCACGTTCAATACCGCGTACTTTTTGAATAAGCACTTGTTTGGCAATTTGAGCAGCAATACGGGAGAAGTCTTCCACGTCTTGAGTCAAGGTGACTACATCGCCCACTTGGGGGTTTTTTAAATGGGCTTTGGCCGATTCAACATCAATTTCATTTTCCGGATTAGTGACAATTTCTACCACGTTTAAGGTTTGGTATGCCTGAATGCTGCCGGTGAGTACGTCAATCTTTGCACTGATTTGGGCGGTTTTTCCCAAGTTTTTGCGTAAAGCAGATACCAAAGCGTCTTCAATGGTTTTTAAAATATCTTCTCTTTTAATATTTTTTTCTCTTTCTAATCCTTCCAAAGCTAAAATTAAATCTTTTGCATTTCCTTCCATTTTGTTTTTTCTCCTTATATATAGTTATGCCCTTAAGGGCGGTGTTTGTTAAAATTCAAGTACGGGGTCTAAGTTAGCTTTTTTAATATTGTCGTACTTAAAGTTAAATTGATTGGTGCTGTCATCTGTTAAGAGAAAGCCTTCTTCATCAGCAAAAGCAATGGTGCCGGTGAAAAAGCCACGTCCTTCAAGGGGGTTTTTAAGCACGATGCGTACGCGCTCATTGATAAACCGCTTGAAGTGAGCCGGTTTTTTAAGTGCGCGTTTTACGCCCGGAGAGGAAACCTCCAAAATATAAGCCCCTTCAATAAGGCTTTCCATTTCCAAAATACTGTCTATTTTGTTGGTAAGCACAGAGCAATCCTCTAACGTAATACCGCCCTGTTTATCTACAAAAAACTGCAAGAGTTTTTTGCGGCCTTGGTTTTGAATCACCAAATCTACCAATTCTACGTTTTGTCCTTCCAACGCAGTGGCTATGGTTTGTTCTATCGTTTTGATGTCTTTCATCTTGTCGCACCTGCCTGATTATGTAAAAAGCGACTTGTTTCCAAGTCGCTTTTGCTGATAACTTATCTTATCATTATATAAGGTGTGATGTCAAATTCAATATAATCAGTTTTTTGGGTTGAAAGGGGGGAATGGAAGGCGTAATATAAAGGTGTAGTTTATATATTACCTAGCAACAAAGGGGGAAAACATGAAGAGGGGTATTACAGTAGTGACTGCGCTGGTATTATTAGCCGGCGTTTGTGTGGCGCAAACCACATCTAATCCTGCGAAAGAACGTATTATCAAAACGGATACGACTACGGTGTATGATGTGTCTACCACCAATAAAAGAGGTACCACCGAATATGGCATAGTGGAGCAAACGCAGACTACGCCTAAAGGGGGGACTCGCCTAGTCAGTCAAATGGAATATAGTGATTTCACTCCCAGCAAAATGGCTGTAGCCAATGCTAAAAAAGGTGAAATCTCTTTGGGCTTTGGCATGAGCCAATCCTATAGCAAAGACAAACACGGCACCCATTTTGCCGATTTGGGAATGGGTGGCAACGCGCAGATTTTGTTCCGTACCAGCGAACGTTTGTCCTTAGGTTTGGATTATATGCTTTTGATGCCGCATGATAATAAAGGGAAAGACTACTCTTATGAAAAACTTCGTTTAAACGGAGTTGCTTTTGCCGGTAAATTTACCTTTAATCCGTTGGATCGGTTAAATTTCTATGTTCCGATGGGTGTCGGTATGGCGCAAGTACGCTTGAAAGGTTATGGTGATCGGGGCGGTGTCTATACCTCTGAAAGCCGCGACAAGTGGGGTTTGGATATGTTTGCCGGTTTGGGTATGCAATATAACTTGAGCGAAACAACTTTCTTAGGATTGGAATATCGTTATGTGGTGGCATTTGTCAACTCTGATGAATTGAACCGCTACTACGGCAAGGGACATTATTTGCAATTTCATAATGCTTTCCTGCGCTTAGGTATGAGATTCTAAGTTTAGGTATTTTCCCAAAACATAGCACCCCGCCAAAAGCGGGGTGTTTTTTGTGTAGAAAAAATATTAATTTGATATCTATACAATTTGCATTATTTATATTTTTAAAAAAGATTATATAAATAAACCTCTTTGCTTTTATAAAATAACCCCGTATGTATAAGATAGAAAGGGGCAAAAGATTCTTCCTTTTAGGCGCCGCATTTATAGTGGCGTATTTTTTCTGCCCTGCTTTGTTGCATGGGCAAACTTACCGCGTATATCGCCCCATCCCACAGGATATTGCCACAGAATCTACACCTACAAATTCTTTATTTTCACGTTTTTCCATATCTGGTTGGAGCAGCATTTCAACCGGACGCATGGTAGATGGCGCTGGTAATGTGCTCAGCGACTATATGGTGGGCCTCCGTTTACGGCTTATGTATGAGATTTGGGAAAATTTATATATTGGGGCAGAGGCGGCAAAGATGGAAGCAGCAGACAAGCAAAGCCCTTTCCTATCTTCAATCCGTCAAGAGGAATTTGCGGGCGTGATTCAATGGGTTTTTACCCCACATACCCAACCGAAACTGTATATGACCCTATCTTTAGGGCAAATCCGAAACAAGACATCGTTTAAATCCGGCTTAAAAGACTTGCATCATCAAACGGCTTATCTTACGATGGGGGTGGGGGGAATGTATAGGATTAGTGACTTGATAAAAGTGGGGGGAGAATATAGGTTGAAATATATATTTTCTCCTTGGAAAACTTTTATTTTTGAGGAGGAGGGGTATCTCCGGCAGGAATTAGCAGTAGGAATATCCCTAACTTTTTAAAGGGGAAAATGAGATAGCAAAGGTAGTTTTTCCCCTTATTTATGTTTCCCCCGGTTTTGCTGGGGGTTTTTGTTTATAGTTATATGTTTTTATATATTATTCCCCTTTCCCCTATATTTTCCAAATACCAAATCTTCTTATAAATTCTTTCATAAGTTTAATCTTTGCAGTGTTTAACACTATTTGAGGGTGCTTATACATAGTGCCTGAAATTGAAAAATTTACGACATCTCAATATCTTATGTAGAAAAATGCAAAGAATTGGTTAATAGACTCTTGCGTGGCTTATCCGCGCGAAAATTCTTTATCAAACAGTACATAATTATGCCGGACAAGCAGACATCGGAACAAAAAGGGAAAATGGTAAAAAATGAATTCGGCCTAAAAAGCCCTAAAACGCAACGGGGTATGGTAATATACCCCAAAATGCAAAATTAAGCCTAATTTTGCATTTTTCAAAATCGCCTAAAACAAAATGCCCCATATACTAGGTACCCCCAAAACGTTCTGGGGCATTTTAAAAATAGTGTCTAATTTTTAAAAGTGACAAAAAAGGGGGATAAACATAAAAAAGATCTAAAAGACTTTGTAGCATAGAAAAATCATTTGCAAAATTCCCCTTAATTTTTATCAAACAAAAAAATTAAAAAAATTCGAATAAAAAAATATTAAAGTAAGTTAGTAGATTTAATAAAAAAATATTTAAAAAATAAAAGAAATAAAAATAAATATAAAGTATATACTTAAGTTATAAAAAAGCTTTTTTTTATAAGATTAGTTAACATAATAAAAATTATCGTTAGTTAATTAGATATGACAAATAACTCCCCTCAACACCAAACCTGTTGAAAATTTTGTGGATTTTTAAAAAAATATTTTTAAAAAATTTTCTTTTGTGAAAAAATAATTTTTTCTAAAAAAAACAAAAAATCTAATTCCGCAAATTAGATTTTTTATAAATGTAAATATGTGAAAATTTGGAGAAAAACTCAAAAATCAGGCTGATTTTGCTTTTTTTGGATAAATTTTGAAAACTAAAAATAAAAGTTTTTGGACTAGTTTTTTGCTTTTTTTATCATTTTTAAGGGTAATTTATAGGTTTAAAAAGAGCAAAATTGCGCCTATTAAACCCTATGAAATACCTAAAAGAGATTTTCAAAAAAGGCTACTGTTGGCTATTTTGAAGGAGTTTTTTCCCCTTTTTGGTTTTGCTAAAAAGACGTTTTATAAAGGTTTTTGATATACTATACCACCCTTTCCTCGTTTTATGAGCAAAATGCTATTTAGTGCCATTCTCCGGCTAATTTTTCTGCCAATACAAATCCGCGTGCAAATCCTTCATCAGAAAGTACATAGGCTCTGGAGCGTTTGCTCCCTACAGCTCTTACGGTGCCTTGTCTCATCTCTGAAGCCAGCACTCTGTCCAATCTTCCGCCACCATATCCGGATTTTGTTAAGGATTTGGATAGCGAAAGCGCGCTATAACCTTCTTTTTCGCGCAATAGTTCCTTTGCTGCGGCAATCAGTACAATGGCGGCCGTTTCTGGGCTTAAAAGGCGGCTTTTGCGCCGTAAAAGCACCAATCCGTCATCTATCTTGACTACCTGCTCCCAAAGCGCCGTATGGGCGCTTTCGCTGACTTGTTGGATATTAGAGGGCGCTTTATCCCCCCTTAATGTGACCTGTTCGGCTGCCGCAAAGCCGGATTGGGTAATGCGGGGTGCTGGATAAACGGGGGCGGTTTGCAAATCAGCAGAGTGCTGTTGTGGAAAAGGCCGCGTGGCTGGCAAGCGATGTGCAGAACGGCGCACCGGTTTTGTTGCGGAAAGATCTGTCCATTCACTTTCTTGGGTTTTGGCGGGTTTTCCGATCAAATGCAGAAACTCTGCCCGTTGTTTTTCAATAAAATCGGGGCTGCCTTCTGCTTCAAATTCCTCACCGGAACGCAATTTTAACCGTATTTTTGCTTTATTTTGTTCGTTTTCTGCCATAGTTTATACCTGCCCATAAAATAGTTATCCACATGGGTTTTAAACAGCCTTTTGACATATAATAAATAATATTTTGACATATGTCAATATATGTCAAATATATGTCAATATATGTCAAAACCTGTGAAAAAGTGTTATTCTCCGACGAGAAAGAGGTAAATTTTTTGCAGAAAACAACTTAAAAATAACCAAAAAAATGAAAAAAGAGCCTCCCTGAAAAACTCATATAACAGTAAGACTTAGATTTTTAGGATTATAATAGATGTAGTATTTCCTGTGTTTTTGCGTTGTATAAAAAATGGATTAAAAAGTAAAATTTTCAAAAATAGCCCTAAAAATGAAAAAGAAAAAAATTAACCCTGAAATTGTGGTTGTTTTGAAAAAAAGAGTAAAAAGAAAAAATACAAATTTAGCCTCAATTTTGCATAAATTGCTAGAATTATTTTATGAAAGATTTTTCCAAAATTTTACTTAAATGGTATAAAATTTATAAACGCCCCCTGCCTTGGCGCGATACTCAAGACCCTTACCGGATCTGGATATCGGAGATTATTTTGCAACAAACGCGGGTGGCGCAGGGGTATGATTATTTTTTGCGTTTTATGCAACGTTTTCCAAATATTGAGTCTTTAGCCATTGCACCTGAAGATGAGGTGCTGAAATATTGGGAAGGTTTGGGCTATTATAGCCGCGCGCGCAATTTGCATACGGCGGCCAAAAGTATGAACGGGGTTTTCCCCTCCACTTATGAAGGGGTGCTGGCTCTAAAAGGAGTGGGTGAATATACTGCTGCGGCGATATGCTCTTTTGCCTATCGTATGCCGTATGCGGTGGTGGATGGTAATGTGTATCGTGTGCTTTCACGTCTGTTCGGCATTCATACGCCTACCGACAGTACCGAAGGAAAAAAACAAATCGCCGCTTTGGCACAAGAACTTTTGGATAAAAAATATCCCGATGACCACAATCAGGCTATTATGGACTTTGGGGCTACCCAATGCGTGCCCCAATCGCCTAATTGCAAGGTTTGCCCTTTTGTCAAACGTTGTAAAGCCTATGCTTCGGGTGAGGTGGATATTTTGCCCGTTCGCACTGCCAAAGTGCAGACATCTAACCGTTACTTTACCTATATATATGTAAAAAGCGGCTCCGATACTTGGTTGCACCGCCGACCTGCCGGAGACATTTGGCAAGGATTGTATGAACTGCCGATGTTGGAAACCTCTAAAGAAATGACGGTGAAAGAGCTCAAGAAAACAGATTTTTGGAAAAAACACTTCGCTCGCAAATCCCCCCGCCTTGTGCAAGGGCCTGTGAAACATGTGCTTTCGCATCGGGTGATTTATGCGTGGTTTTATGAAGTGGAGGTGGCGGCGGAGAAGAATCTGCCGGAAGGGTTTATCAAAGTGCCTGTCAAAGACGTACAAAAGTATGCCTTTCCTCGTCTTGTCCAAAAGTTCTTAGCGGATAAATAGACACAAAAAAACAGGGAAAAATACCAGTTTGTCCTCACCAGCAAACTCATATTTCCCCTGTTTTCCCCCATTTTATTCCCTTTCTAGGCAAGTTCCTTTTCAGGAACAAAAATCGGTAAAGACTGTGGGACTTGGGTAAAAAACTATCCTACTTTCTATATTCCTATTATAAAAGTTGTTTTTGGGTATTGGCAAGGCAAAAAAGTAATTAGATTTGGCTTTTCTCCCGTCGGAGAGCCTAACCCTCTGATTTTTAGACCACAAAAAACCCCCGCTTTTGGCGGGGGTTCTACATTTGAGTTAAGTTTAGAATTTATAACCAAAGGTAAAGCCAAACATATCGCTCTTTCCGTCGGTGTATTTCATCGGAACAGGAGTACCTGTGGATTTGCCTAATTGAGCAGAAGTACCGCTTAAGTCTTGAGCGAAGATATGGGCATAATATACATCTAATGTCCACCGATCTTGGCTATATCCGGCACCGATGCTGGCAATGTGGCGGTCATCTACCGGAACGAGGGTATCCATTTCTTTTTCATTGATCGGAGATTTATCGTACACATAACCGGCGCGAACAGCCCAATTTTTATTTAATTTGTATTCCGTACCAAAATTTAAACGATAAGTATCTTTATATTTCTTTTGGTTGTTGATAAACGGAGTAGATTCTGTTCCGGTGTATTGGATTAAAATTTGGTCATAGGAGCTCCAAAAGGTACCTACGATGCCCGCTTCCATGGTCCAATTTTCAGTCGGTTGAAAAGATAAACCGGCAGTAATGCTGTCGGGCAAAGTGATAGATCCTTCAGCATCTCCGCTGTGGATATTTAATTGGCCACCAGTTAGAGAAGTATAATCTCTATCGGAATGAAGACGACCATTCAGGGTTGATTTTACTTTTGTGCGATACATAGCACCAAAGGCCCATTTTTCAGCCCATTCGGGTTTGTATAACAAAGAGAAGTTTCCCCCCCAGTTTACACCGGAACCGCTTACTTCATAAGCACCGGCAATAGCGGGGTTGGCATTAAAGAAAGAGTTTTGAGAGAATCCAATAACCATGGCTTCGAGTCCCATGGCAATGGATAATTCGTCATTGGCTTTAATGGCAATGGTCGGTGTGAAAGAGAAGGTTTCCAAATTTACTTTGTAGGCTAAGTTGCTACCAGCCCAAGTTTCGATAGGGTCATTATATTCCCCGCCTAAACCATAACGAGAGAAACCACCTAAACCCAACGTAATATCATCACTCCATTTATGAGTAACAAAGAAATTCGGCAATAAGAAAGTTTTATCTTTCAAAGAACGAGACTGACCAGCTACCGTGGTAGTGGCATCAGCCATAACTGCCGTCATACCGACTTGGATTTGGGTTCCTTCCAATTCAGTGATTAAGGCAGGGTTATTGCCTAAAGAGGCAGCTTCGGCCCCGTTGGCTACCGTGGCTCCGCCCATGGCGGTACCTTTGGCGCTGTATTCATACAACGCGAATCCGGCCCCGTAAGAGGACACAGACATGACAAACGGCAACAATACTACTACTAGTGTCGTTAATGTTTTTTTCATAGGGTTCAATTACTCCATTGATTTACAACTTCGTACTGCAATAAGCCCTACTACCCCTACAAACGGGCAGTACATAGGCTCAAAATCTTATTTATTCAATTGAGCAATTTTGTCCTTGGCAAATACACCAAAGTATGTTTTGGTGTAGTCTTGTAAGACTTTTTTGTAGGTTTCCAGTGCGGCAGTTTTGTCTCCGGAGAGCTCTTGGCTAACGGCTAAGGTAAAATAGGCCTGCGGCAGTACAAAGCTGGAGGGATTCTGAGAAATAAACGTCTGTAGCGTTTGGATAGAATCCTCGTACGCTTTAACGGCTTGCTGAGCCTGACCCAAAGAAACAGCGGCAATCGTGGCCACATGTTTGTTGTTAGCTTTCAAGAGTTCCTTATATATATCAGCCGCTTGGGCGAAGTTCTCTTGTGTGAAAAGCAAGTCAGCCTGCATCAGACGCGCGTAATAGGCGGCATCGGAGTCAGGGTACGTCGTGTTTAATTCGTTGATCGCAGCGGCGGCAGCTTCTTGCCCTTGGGTGAGCAGCGCAATTTGGGCATTGTAGTAAGAGGCCCAAGAATTTTGCAATACTTTTTCCCGATGGGAGGTATATAAGCTTACGGCTGCGTATACAACGATTACTGCAATTAAAGAAATAGATAAAGCCTTTTTATGGGCTTTGCAAGAATCAATCAGTTTAGAAAGGTAAGGCGTCAAAAAATCTGTGTTGTTGGTGTTATTGATTTCTTTTTTCATATCTATATTATATTAAAAAAATAGGTACTTTGAAAAATATTTTTTCAAATTTAAGCCAATTCCTCGTCGGTAAGTTGGCGACATTCAATACCGTTTTTATCTAAGAAAATCAGGCCGTCTTGGCTGCGGTCATATAAGATTTTATAAAATACGCGGTTAATACCGGCTGCCACGATGACTTTGGCGCAATGTACACAAGGAGAGACCGTCACATATAGGGTGGCACCAACGGTGGAAATACCGTTTTTGGCCGCAAACAAAATGGCGTTTTGTTCGGCATGCAGTTCGTTTTCATTAGAAAATTTTCCGTGAGCATCATAAAAAGTACGGCTGGCACGGTAGTCCTCATACGTGGGGAACTCTTGGGTAAACTCGGCCTCGTAAAGTTTGGCAAAGTAGTCTTCACAGTGCTCTTGCCCCGAAGCCGTACCATTAAAACCGATGCTGATTACGCGGTTATCTTTTACAAGCACCGCCCCTACCTGCATACGGCAACAGGTGGATTGTTCGGATACGAGTTCTGCCATTTTGGTAAAGAGTCTGTGTTTGTTTTTCATATTACCATTCCTTGAATGTTAAAAATACCGCCCCCACAATTAAACAAAATGCGGCTAAATGATTCCAGCGGAAATTTTCATGAAAATAAAAAATAGAAAAGATGGTAAATACCGCTAAGGTAATAATTTCTTGCGTCACTTTTAGTTGTGTCACCGTAAAATAAGTACTGCCCAAACGGTTGGCTGGTACCTGCAGACAATATTCAAAAAAAGCAATGCCCCAACTTACCAAAATCACTGCCCACAAGGCCGTACTTTTGTGCTTTAGGTGTCCATACCAGGCAAAAGTCATAAATAAATTGGATAAAACTAAAAGGGTAATCGGTTTCCACATATATACATTATATATAAATAATAGGTGCAATAAAAAGTGGGCTTTTTGTGTTTTATAAGATAAGCGGTGAGCTGTATCTGCCGTTAATCCCACTTTATTTATATAATAAATATGATGAAAAAATTAATTTATTTATTCTTTTTTTGGGTTTTGGTCCTGCCGAATGTTGCGGCACAAGAAGCCAATTCCCCCCTCATGCAAGAGGCGCAAGCTGAGGCCGCTGAGGCCTTGGCAGAGCTGACGGGTGAGGCAAAACCTTTGCCTGATTTAAACGGCAAACTGACGGTAGATGACTGTATTGCCATTGCCATGTCCAATAGCCCGCGTGCGGTAAGTGCGCGCTTATCGGTAGAGTCTGCTGCCATTTCCTTAAGTAATGCAAAAAATGCCTTTTTGCCTACAGTATCTGCCGGCGTAGATACGGGTTTTTCCAGCAGCCATGCCAATGGGCAAGAGCGTATCAATGACTCCTCCGCTTCATCTTCCGTCGGTGCTTCTTTAAATATTTCCGGTATTACCGATATCGGGCGCAATATTCGCACCCAACGGTTGCAGTTAGAGCAAAGCCGTATGAATTTGTGCGATGTGCAAAACAGTTTGATTACCAACGTAAAAAGTGCTTATTATGCCTTAATTGCGGCGCAGCGCGCTGTGGAAATCCGTACCAAATCACGTGATTTGTACCAAGAACAATATGACCGAACTAAAGCTTTTTATGAGCAGGGCCTGCGCCCTAAAGTGGATGTGACGACGGCTGAAGTGAATTTAAATAATGAAAATTTAAATTTAATTCGTGCCAAAAACTTGGTAAAAACCCAAAATGCCCAACTGGCTAATGTCATGGGCGTGCCGCGTGATACGCTGTTTATCTTAGACGATGAAATCACAGTGGAAAAAGAAGAAATTTCGTTTGACGAGGCCTTGACCCGCGCTTATGAAAACCGTCCTGACGTGAAATCTGCCAAATTGGATTTGCAAATCAGTGAAATCAATCTGACCCAAGCCAAAGCCGGCTACTGGCCTACATTTAGTTTGGGAGCTTCTTTCAGCAAGGGTGGAGACGAGTTCCGCTTTGACAATGATGAAACCAGACTTTTTGCCGGAGTGGAAATCCCTATTTTTAATGCTTTGAAAATACATAACGGTGTCAAACAAGCGCAAATCGGCTTGGAATCTGCTAAGAACAGCAACCGCAGTTTGGTGAATGAAGTTTATTTAGAAGTACAACGTGCGTTTATTAATCTAAACGAAGCAGCCGAAAGCATTCCTTTGGCCGAAGCAACTGTGGAAAAGGCGCGTGAAAACAGAGAGTTGGCACGCGGCCGCTACAATGAAGGAATCGGAGATATGTTGACGTTTAAAGATGCCGAAATTTCTTATACGGATGCAGAACTAAATTTATTAACCGCCCGCTTTGACTATGCGGTGGCGTTGGCGGAACTTAAACAAGCAATGGGAACGAAATAATATGACTAAAAAACAAAATATCTTGGTCCGTTTATGGACATGGCTAAAAAACTTATCTTTTTGGAAAAAAGGACTTTTGTTGCTGATTATAGCAGCGGTGGCTGTGGGTGGCTTTTTTATGTGGAAAGGAAAATCAAACAAAACTACTCCCTCCCAAAAATATACCACAGTTCCCGTCAGAAAAGCCGATATGAAAGAATCGGTCGCCTCTTCCGGTTCTTTAGCTCCGGTGAGTACTACCAAAGTAGGGGCCTTAGTGTCCGGTGAGATTTTAAAAATTTATGTGGACTATAATAGCCAGGTAAAAAAAGGTGATTTGATGGCTATTATTGACCCGACTCAAATCCAAACCGAATATGATCAAGCACTAGCCGGTTTATCTACGGCCAAGGAAGATTTGGCCTCTTCTCAAATGAGTTATGATTTAGCCAAATCAAACTACAACCGCTACAAATCTTTATATGAAAAAGATTATGTGGCCAAGACGGATTTTGAGCAGTATAAGTTGGCTTATGTTAATGCTAAAAGCAGCTTAAATTCTGCCCAGTCTCGCATTATACAGGCCCAAGCCAGCTTAGACCGTGCCAAGAAGGATTTGGACAATACCCGTATTGTTGCTCCCATTGACGGTATTGTGTTGACCAAACAAGTCAGCGAGGGCCAATCTTTGACCTCCGGTTTTTCTACGCCCGAAATGTTTATTTTGGCGCAAGACATGACCAAAATGCAAATTGAAGCCAAAGTATCTGAAACCGACGTCGTAAAAATCAAAGCAGGCCAAAAGGCTGAGTTTACGTTGGGCGGTTATCCCAATGAAAAATTTGAAGGAATTGTACGCCAGGTACGTACCAATTATTCCGGTTCAGAGAATTCGAATATATCTTCTTCTTACAGTTATGTAGTAGTAATTGATGTAGATAACAGCGAAAATAAATTTATGCCGGGTATGATTGCCACCATTAATATCCGCACGCAAGACAAAAAAGATGCTTTGGTCGTCAAGAACGAAGCATTGCGTTTCTCCCCCTCTTTTAACAAAGAAAAATTTGATAAAACGGGTGTGTGGGTCTTGGAAAAAGGCCAACCGGAGCCCAAACGCGTGGATGTCACGATTGGTATTATTGATGAGCGCAATACGGAAATTGTTTCCGGCGATATCAAAGAAGGCGATGAAGTGGTGGTTTCCGAAGTAGGGGTATCCACAGGAAATGTGCCCGAATTCCGCAGACGGAGAAGATAATGAGCCTGATTGAAACTACCAACCTGTATAAAACCTACACCGTAGGGGACGTGCAAGTACATGCCCTGCAGGGAGTGAGCATCAATATTGAACGCGGAGAGTTTGTAGCCGTAATGGGGCCTTCGGGCAGCGGCAAATCTACGTTTATGAATATTCTGGGATGTTTGGATAAGCCGACACAGGGAAAGTATGTGTTGGACGGGATAGACGTGACGGCTACCAATTTATCCGAGCTTGCCGGTGTGCGTAATCGTAAAATTGGCTTTGTATTTCAGGGCTTTAACTTGATTAGTCGCACCAGTGCTTTAGAAAATGTGGAGTTGCCGATGATTTACAATCGTACTCCTGCCCACAAGCGACGCGAAAAGGCTATGGAAGCCTTAAAAGCCGTTGGTCTGGAGGCGCGTGCTCATCATATGCCCAATCAACTCTCTGGCGGTCAGCAGCAGCGTGTAGCCATTGCGCGCAGTTTGGTGTGTGATGCTCCCATTATTTTTGCTGATGAGCCCACCGGAAACTTAGATACTAAAATGAGTATTGAAGTGATGGATTTGTTTACTCGTCTTAATAAAGATTTGGGCAAAACCATCATTTTAATTACCCACGAGCCGGACATTGCCGAATATGCAGGGCGATTGATTACGTTTCGCGACGGACAGAAAGTAAGTGACGAGGTGAAAAAATGATAGATACTTTTCTCTCGGTGTTTCGTATTTCTCTAAAAGCAATTTTTGCCAATAAAATGCGTGCTGCCTTGACGAGTTTGGGTATTGTAATCGGTGTGGCGGCGGTGATTACCATGCTTGCCGTAGGCAGCGGAACGCAAAAAAGTATGGAAGATCGCTTTTCTCGCTTCGGAACCAATATTTTATATTTGCGTCAACCGTGGGATTTAGACGAAAGCATTACTTCGCCCAAAGATATCACGATGGACGACGTACGTGCCGTACGCCGTGTGCGCGGGGTGACAGCGGCAGCACCTTATATCAGTTCCGGTTTTGAGGTAAAATACGGTATTACGAAAACCATGATTGATGTGCTCGCTACCGATACGGACATTTTTAAAGCCTATGATTGGCAGTTGGCTTCCGGACGTTATTTTACAGAACAAGAAATATCCAGTTATGCCCAAGTGGCCATTTTGGGCGACAGCATTGCCAAGACTATCTTTAATGATGTAGATGCCGTAGGAAAAACCGTCATTTTTGATGAAATCCCTTTTACGGTAATCGGGGTTATGAAAAAGAACGGTCAAGGGGGCTTCGGCTTTGACATGGACGAAGGGACCTTAATCCCTTATACAACAGGTAAAATAAAAATGAATGCGGGTTGGGGAAATTCAGACCCTCGTTCTTTAGACCAAGTTATTATCCGCGTGGGCGATTTTAATAAGATAGACGAGATCAAAGTCGCTATTACCAATGCCATTCGCAATACGCACAAAATCCACCCGTTGGGAGCAGACGACTTTCAATTAGATGACTTTGCTTCTTATATTGAAGAAGCCAAAGCCGCCAGCAAAACCATGAGTATTTTGTTGGGAGTCATTGGGGCGGTATCTTTGCTGGTGGGCGGCATCGGGGTCATGAATATTATGCTGGTATCTGTGACGGAGCGCACGCGCGAAATCGGCATTCGCATGGCTATCGGTGCTACCAGTGCAGATATTCGCTTGCAGTTTTTAGTAGAAGCGATGACCCTTTCCTGCATAGGTGGTATTATAGGTATTATATTGGGAGTAGGCATTACAATGATTGTAGCAGCCAACAGCACTAGCATTCCTGTGCAAATGAGCCTTAGTTCTATCATTATTTCTTTTGCTTTTTCCGCCGCGACGGGTATTTTCTTTGGATATTATCCGGCGCATAAAGCCTCTAAACTAACGCCGATTGATGCTTTAAGATACGAATAATTAAACCCCGCTTCGGCGGGGTTTTTCTTGTACAAGTCCCCCTTTTCTCGACGGTACATATTTAAGTAAAATATTTTTGCAATAAAATCCACAACTCTTGTGTTATATAAGTGTGGAGAGCCTATGAAACAGAGAACAGACGATGAATTGATAGTCGCTTTCCAAAACGGTAATCCGGAAGGCTTTAACGAGTTAATGTATCGCTACAAAAATACTTTGTATCAATACATCGTAGCCATGGTACGCGACGAGGGCGCAGCGGGAGATATTTTTCAAGAGGTATTTTTAAATTTTTACCGACGTTTGAGTGAATATCGCCCGGAGGGAAAACTGAAAAGTTATTTATTTACCTCCGCCCATAACCGAATTTTAAATTTCTTCCGAGACCAAAAACAGGACGTATCTTTAGATGATACGGACGAGGAAGGGAAAGCATATTTGCAGGAAGAATTAGCCGGAGATGACCTCCAACCGCTGGAGCATTTGGAACAAGCGGAATTGGCGGAAAAAATTAAAAAAGCCGCTCTGGCCCTTCCTCAAGCGCAACGGGAAGTGATTTATTTAAAACAATACATGACGTTCCGCGAAGCTGCGGAAATGCTCAACCGCCCTTTGGGTACGGTCTTAGCAGACCACCATCGGGGAATACAAAAAATGAAGCAACTTTTACAAAAAGAGGCAGCCGTATGAAAAAAGAATGTGAAAACTTAACTTTGTATTTTTACGGGGAATTAGAGGAGCAGGAGAAAGCCCTCTTTCAGGCTCACTTGCCGCACTGTCCTATTTGTCAAAAAGAGCTTGTTTTTTTACAAAGAACGCAAGAAGCGTTAGTTCCCCCCGCCGCCCCGCAGGCTTTGGTAGAAGCGGTGCTGGCGCAAGCAAAACCCGTCAGTTTTTGGCGCAAGTTTTACAAACCGGCTTTAGGTTTAGCCGCTACTATGGCGGCAGGGGTGTGTCTGCTGGTATTAAGCCCCGCCAAAACCCAACAACCGACGTCGCAAAGTGCTAACTGGCTGGCGTATGTTTCTGTAGAGGCTGATGAGGAGTACAACAGTTTTTTACAGGAATTTGAAACCTTTGAAAATGGATTTTAAGAATAAACGGAGGGTATGTATATGATGAAAAAAATGTTAATGATGGCGGCCTTGTTGGCCTTTACGGTTCCGGCTTTTGCCGATGATGATTGCGACGATAGAGATTGCCGCAAGCATGGACCGAAGCATGAAATTGCTTTTAAGGTAAGTCCGGAAGCGAAAGCCAAATTTGAGGCTGACAGAGCCGAGCGCAAAGCCCGTAAAATTGCTTTTGAACAAAAAGAAGACCGTTTGGAAAAATTGGTCGAAAAATATAAAAAAGCCAAAGCCGGCAGCAAAAAACAAGCCGAACTGCGCGCCGAAATCGGCCAAGAATTAGAAAGTGTGCGCGAAGACCAACTCAAAATGCGCGCCGAAAAATTGGCCGACTTTGAAAAACGCTTAGCCGCTATGAAAGAAGGCTTAGCCAAAGAAAACGAAGCCGGTGCCAAAGAAGCTTGGATCAACAGAATGACGGACTTGGTCATTGCCGAAGACGGTGACTTGGAAGATGCCTTAGAAAGAGAAGGCCGCATCTTTAAAGGTCCCAAAGGCCCGAAAGCACCGCACTTCAAAGGCCCCAGAGGTCAAAAAGGCCCCCGCGTGGAGTTGCCCGTAGAGCCGAAGCCTGTGGCCGAAGTGAAATAAAACTTCTATAGTTGATAGTTTGGACACAGGAGGAAACGCAAAGTTTTCTCCTGTGTTTTTTGTACAACTTTTCTCTCTATTCAAAGATGGATAGAAAGTGGACTTTGTGATGCAACAGACAAAGAGGTGTTTGGCAAGTAAAATAATTTGTCAGTGGTTGAAAAGTTTAGATGAAGAAGATTATTGCTAATTAAAACACCCCGCTTTCGGCGGGGTATTTTTTGTGTTAAAGCAAATCAGATTAGTCTGCAAAAATTTCTTTCCAGGCTTCTTTTTCGGCTTCAATTTGGTTTTTGGCATCGTTGATTTTGCTTTCAATGGCTTGTTTGGCAAGCTCGGTGGCGATATCGGTGTCGTTGGTTTGGCTGGCCGTCACGGCAGCTTTGGCATTTTCATAGGCCTGTTTGGCATCTAAAAGTTTTTGGCGCGTTTCGGCAGATTTTTGCAAGGCTTCTTCCAAGGTCAAGGTTTTGTTGGCGGTGGAAGCTTCGGTATTAGCACCTGTAGTGGCACAGCCGGATGCAAAAGCTACAGCGGAAAGAACGGTCAAGCAGAAGATTTTTTTCATAAAGGTCCTCTTTTAAATTAAGATACTTATATTTTATAAAAACTTTCCCCCTCTTTGGCAATTAAATTGTTATCATTTATAAAAGAGATAAGGAGAAAGTATGACTATTTTAATCTATTTATTGTTAGGTATCGCCTTGGGCGGAGCAGGAATGTATTTCTATCAAAGAGTGCAAAAAGACGTACTTGTGCGCGAAAATGCCAAAATGAACACAGAAATACAAGCGCTGACCTCTTTCAGAGAGCAAAACGCCGCCCTAAGCGCAGATAATGCCCGCCTGCAGGCGCAAAACGAAGCCTTGTCAAAGGAGCGCGTGTTGGTGGAGAAAAACTTTGCCGAAGTGGCCGCCACCTACCGTGCGCAATTTGCCGATTTGGCTACCAAAATTTTAGAAGAAAAAAGCAAAGGCTTGGAGAGCAAAAATACCGAAGTTTTACGTCCGCTTACTTTGCAATTAGAGTCCTTCGTCAAAAAAGTGCATGACATGGAGCGCGTCACCACAGAAAAACAAGCCCAACTTGAAAAGGGCCTGAGTGACGTTTTAAAATCTACGGAAAAAATTGACCAAAGTGCCATCAGCCTAACCAATGCCATTAAAGGCGAGGCCATTGTGCGCGGCAGCTGGGGCGAGGAAGCCTTAAAACGTATTTTAGACAGCGCCGGCATGAAAGAGGGCGTGGACTATTTTGAACAGGTGTCCGAAGAAGGCAAACGCGTGGACGTGCAAATTGCTTTACCCTCAGACCGTTGGATTGTGGTAGATTCCAAGACGATTTTTAATCATTACGTGCAGTACTACAATGAGCAAGACCCCAAAAAGAAAGAGGAACATTTGGCCGCGCACGTTAAAGACGTAAAAAAGACCATCCGTGATTTGTCTTCTAAAAAATATTACAAGAAATTCCAAGAAACGGGCGAAAAAGTACAGCCCGATTATACCCTGATGTTCGTCTATCCCGAAAGTGCCCTCTTGGCGGCCGTTTCCGAAGATGCAGACGTTTTAAACGAAGCGTGGAAAAACAATATCGCTTTGGTGTCTGCCACATCGCTTTTGAGTACGCTGAAAATGGTGTCTAAACTGTGGGATATTGATAAACAACACGAGTACATGGACGAGCTGAAAGAAGATATCCAAAAACTGATGGAAAAATTTAACGATTTTTTGGTTAATTTTGCCAAAGCCGAAAATGCTATTTCCAATGCTTTTGACGCCGTAAAGGTGGCGCGCGGGCATATAGACAGCAACAAAGGCTCTTTCCTGCCTGTGGCGCAACGCATTATAGACGTGTACGAAGCACCGCTGACCAAAGAAAATGCGCGGCTACTCAAACGTATGAATTATGATTATAACGGCAGCAAAAAGCGCGTGAAACAAGCAGAGAACGAAACTTCTTCCGTACTGCAAAATCAGCAAGAGCAAAGATTGTTTTAAAAACCTCCTGCACTTTTCCAAAAGCGGCCCGTACACAGGGGGCATATACTCGGTGGCGCTGTGGCTGATTTGAATTGAGTCATAAAAGTTTCACAACACCCCCGCCCGAAAGGCGGGGTTTTTTCTTTTATTGTTGGGGAAACAACTTGATAGAATGGGATTTTTTTTGTTAAATTTTAGAAGTAGTAGAATTCATTTTAAGGGATAAAGTATGAAAAACATATCTAAAAATATCAGCGGTTTTACGCTGATTGAGTTGTTGGTTGTAGTACTGATCATTGGTATTTTGTCTGCGGTGGCATTGCCTCAGTATACCAAAGCGGTGGAAAAATCTCGCTTGGCAGGAGTTTGGAGCAATATTGCCAGTCTGAATAAAGCATTGAATCTTTATGCATTGGAAAATCCAAATCCCAGCAGTATAGATTGGGAAAGTTTGAGTATAGACTTTTCTTGTAAAGAAGACTCAACTGCATGGTACTGTAAAGTAGATTGTCCTTCAAAAAATTGGACAAATTGTTATTATCCCGCATCATGTACTTCTTCAAGTTGTAGTGCAGACTCTTTTTGGTTTAAAAGGGGAACAACTTCACTCAGAGTTTTAATATTTGAAGGCGAACAAAAATGTTCAGGCTCTACAGAGGGCTGTAAAGAAATAGGAGTCCCTTATGGGCCTTTTTAATCATAATTTCAATTTAGTAAATTGATTAAAAAAACCCCGCTCTAATGAGCGGGGTTTTTGTTGGAGAAAAAACTTGATAGAATGGGGCTTTTTAATGCTTCAAAAAAGGTTATTTTTTGTTTTTCTTCCGTCGATGAAAAATCCCCCTCTTTTTATCTAATTACTTTTTAGCGTTGTGCAGTTCTCCCGTTAATATTAATTTTAGATTAGCAGTAAAAGTTCTATTTTACGGGGGTAAAATGAATATGAAACATGCAGCATGGGGCCTGATGGCCGTTTGCTTATTTTTGAGTTCTGCCACGTATGCGCAGAATGCTACGCAACACACCGCCAAACACCACCGTCGTTTGGCTCAGCAACAAGAGCTTCATCAATCTCACCCTTATTCTTTCGGGCAGGATTATTTACAGATGAAACAAGACTTGGCTGACAAAACAGGTATCCAATACGGTTTGGATATCAGTTATCTATTACAGCGCGGTGCGCCCAACGGTAAACAAACCGCCATTCAGGGGTACTATTATCCTTACATCACTTGGGATGTGTTTAAAGACACATTTTTGGGCTCGGGTCAAATAAATGCCAACTACAATTTAATCCGTTATTGGGGCAGTAATGGCACCACTTTACAAAACCGTTTGGGTTTGGCCTCTGCGCCCAACGACTATACAGAAAACGAAGAGATTTTTTCTCAGTTTTCCTACACACACACTTTGCCCAATCATTTGGATTGGCTTTCTGTGACGGTGGGTCAATTTCCGCTGTATAACTTTGATGGTGGTAATTATTTGGACAATCAACAAACGGCTCTGTTAAATTTTGCCATGTCGCAAAACGCGTCTTCTACCTATCCCAGTGCCAGTTTTGGCGGATATGTGCAAGCGGCACCGGGCGATTGGACCTTTGCCGCCGGTTGGCAGGACGGGCAAAATATCAGCGGTCAAAATATACAATTAAACGATGCTTTTGACGGCAGATACACTTGGTTCGGCTCTGCTTCTTACGCGCCCACCATTGCCGGATTAGGAGCAGGTCAATACAGTTTTTTGTATTACTATCAGCCGGCAGTAAAAGAGCAAGACGAAACCTCACGCGGTTGGTCAGTGAATATAAGCCAAAATTTGGGTGAAAAGTGGGCTCTTTCCGCACGCGCCAACGGTTCTGACGGGCATATTGCTCCTATAAAGAAATCTTTTGTCTTAGCAGCCAGTTTGCTTAATCCGTTGGATAGAAATACCAACGATGCCATCACCTTAGGTGTAGCTTATAACAGAACGGATAAAAAAGCCTTAGGTTATCCGGCTGAATTTAAAAATAGCGAAATGGCGGTAGAATTGCAATGGGTGTGGGGTATTGGCAAATTGATGACCATTACACCGGATATTCAGTTCTATCCCAAGTCTGCGGCAGGGAACGGTAATTCTTTTACCACTGTCGCCAGTTTACGCACAACAATTATGCTGTAAAAAATAAATTAAGAGGGGTAAAGGAGGAAATTATGCAAGAACTTCAATTAGGGACCAGATATCCTACATTAGCATTTATCACCGGAGGAGCCGGTCAGGCGATGGACGGCATCCCGCCGCAGCCGTTTGAAACTTTCTGTTATGATTCTGCTTTAACGCAGGCCAAAATAGAAAATTTTAATATTGTGCCTTATACATCGGTACTGCCGAAGGAACTTTATAACAATATTGTGCCGGTAGATGCGGTGGCTGATCAGTTTAAACACGGGGCTGTGTTGGAAGTGATTATCGCCGGAAACGGTGCCAATATGAGTGAGCATAAAGCCATTGCTACCGGTGTAGGTATTTGCTGGGGTAAAGACAAACAAGGCAATCTGATTGGTGGTTGGGCTGCTGAATATGTGGAATATTTTGATACACCTATTGACGATGATATCGCACGCGGTCATTGTGCTATGTGGCTTAATAAATCATTAAATCATGAATTGGAACTGCGCGGTGTGGAAAAACACAGTGAGTTTCAAATGTGGCACAACTACATTAATATCACGCAACCGTTTGCGTATTGTTTGACGGCCTTGGGGTTTTTGAACTTTAAATTTGCACCCTTAGCTACGGCTAAAGGCGTCAAACCGTTGGACTAAAACTAAAATAGTTTTTGGGGGATTTATGGGAGAAAAAAATCACAACACCGCCAATGCAAGTGCGGTCAAAAAAATGGGAGTCATAGGACTTGCCTGTATTGTGATCAGTTCTATGGTTGGGGGCGGGGTGTTCTCCCTCCCCCAAAACATGGCAGCCGGTGCCAGCGCGGGGGCAGTTATTTTGGCGTGGGTGATTACCGGTATCGGTATTTATTTTATCGCCAATACCTTTAGCATACTTTCACGCGTAAAGCCGGATTTGACGGCCGGTATTTATATGTACGCGCGAGAAGGCTTTGGCCCGTATGCAGGCTTTACCATCGGGTGGGGTTATTGGTTGTGCCAAATCTTTGGTAATGTGGGGTATGCCGTTATTACAATGGACGCATTGAATTACTTTTTCCCCCCTTATTTTCAGGGCGGAAACAACTTGTGGTCCATTGTGGGCGGATCTGTGCTGATATGGGTGTTTAATTTTGTCGTCTTGCGCGGAGTACGGCAGGCCGCAATTATGAATATTATCGGAACAATTGGCAAATTAGTACCGCTTTTATGGTTTATTTTAGCCTTGCTTTTGAGTTTTAATTTTGACAAGTTTGATACCAACTTTTGGGGCAATCTTGCCGAAAACGGCAAAAGTTTAGGAGGATTGGGTACCCAATTAAAGAGTACAATGCTGGTGACGCTTTGGGCATTTATCGGTATTGAAGGCGCGGTAGTAATGTCTAACAGGGCCCGTAGCCAAAAAGACGTCAGCCGTGCTACTTTGTTGGGATTTTTGGGTTGTTTGGTGATTTATATAGGGCTTTCCGTCTTGCCGTTTGGATTTATGACACAGGCCGAAATTGCCGCTGTGCCCAACCCTTCCACCGCCGGTGTACTTGCCAAGTTGGTCGGCCCTTGGGGAGCGTGGCTAATGAATATAGGCCTTTTGATCGCGGTGCTTTCTTCGTGGTTGGCTTGGACAATGATCACCGCCGAAATTCCGCAGGCTGCGGCAGAAAATGGCACATTTCCTAAGCAATTTGCCAGAGAAAATAAAAATGGTGCACCGTCTGTCTCTTTGTGGGTGACGAGTATCCTGATGCAACTAGCCATTTTGATGGTTTATTTTTCTAACAATGCTTGGAACACGATGCTCTCTATTACAGGGGTGATGGTGTTGCCTGCCTACATTTTCAGTACGGCTTATTTGTGGAAACTGACAGAAGACGGAGAATTTGCCAAATTAGCCCAAAAAGGCCGTGCTGCGGCTTTATTTACCGCTACGGTAGGTACTTTATACGGTTTATGGCTGGTGTATGCCGCAGGGATAAAATATTTATTCTTGGCGGTTATTTTCTTGGCCTTAGGCATACCGGTTTTTGTGTGGGCACGTAAGCAACAATCGGACGGACAAAACGTATTTAGCGGGAAAGGAGAAGTAGTTTTTATGCTGCTTTTGGCACTGTGTGCATTGGTGGCTATTTATGTGTTTGCCAGAGGGTTGGTGAGCCTATAAAAAGGATTCGTTTTAAAGCCTCGCTTCGGCGGGGCTTTTTTGTGGTATAGGTGTTGTGTGATATGCTATGATAGCACTATGAAAGAAGCGATTGATTTGATTAAAAATGCCCAAAGTGGCGTAATATTTACCGGAGCAGGTGTTTCTGTGCAGAGCGGTATCCCCCCGTTTACCGGAGCAGGCGGTTTGTGGAATAAATACGACCCAAAGTTTATTGAGTTAGATTTCTTTTATTCCGATCCAAAACGCAGTTGGGAAGAAATGAAAAAAATATTTTTTACCTGTATGGGTGAGGCTAAGCCCAACAAGGCCCATGAGGTGATTGCTCAATTAGAAAAAAGTAAACGCTTTCAAGGAGTTATTACCCAAAACATAGACGGCCTACACCAAAAAGCAGGCAGTAAAAATGTGCAGGAATTTCATGGTACTATTCATAAAATGCACTGTATTTCTTGCGGCCGACGTTATGATACTGACAAAGTGGATTTAAACCCAAATCCCCCCACTTGCAAATGCGGCGGCGTACTAAAGCCGGATTTTGTATTTTACGGAGAAGGGATTAATCCGCTGGTGCAGAGAGAGTCTGAAACGATGGCTATTTCGGCCGATGTAATGATTATTGTTGGAACAGCAGGGCAAGTGATGCCTGCATGCAGTTTGCCGCTACTGGCCAAGCAATACGGCACGCGCATTGTGGAAGTGAATTTGCAACCGTCTGCCTATACAGACGGCGTGAGCGATTTTTACTTTGAGCAAACAGCCACAGAGTTCTTTGCCGAACTTGAAAAGCATTTGTAAAATAAACCCCCGCCTAAGCGGGGGTTTTAGTTAAACCTTTTCCATTTCCTGTTTTACCTTTTCTTCTGTTGCGGCGCAGGCTTGCAAGGTTAAATCTAAGAGTTTATCCAGATCCCAGCCCAACATTTCAGCACCTTGTTTAATCACGTCGCGTGAACAACCGGCGACAAATTTTTTATCTTTAAATTTTTTCTTTAAGCTGCTCAGTTCCATATCTTTGGTGCTTTTAGACGGGCGCATACGTGCCGCTGCCCCGATAAGGCCCGTTAGTTCGTCACAGGCAAAAAGTACTTTTTCCATTTCATGTTCGGGTTTAACATCGCTGGCCATACCGTAAGCATGGCAACATACGGCGCGTACCAATTCGGCTTCAGCATGGATTTCGGCCAATAGTTCGGGTGCTTTTTGGCAATGCTCATTGGGGAATTTTTCAAAATCAATATCATGCAACAGCCCTGCCAAATACCAAAAGTTTTTTTGTTCCGTATAGCCTAATTGTTCGGCAAACCAACCCATAACTGCTTCAACGGTAAAGGCATGGAGCAGATGGAAAGGTTCTTGATTGTATTTTTTTAATAAATCTAAGGCTTGTGTACGAGAAATAGCGGTAGTAGACACTAGAAAAATCTCCTAAAAGGTAAATCGGGCAAAAAAAAGCACCTGCCACTTGGGCAGGTGCTTCTTAAAATTTTAGCGTTTGCTGGGCAATACGAAGAACACAAGCAGTACGATGGAGCCCACAATGGGAATCAAGCCGATTAACAACCACCAAGCGCTTCTGCCGGTATCATGCAAGCGACGAGCAGCAATGCCCAAGCTGGGCAAGAGCAAGGCTAAGCTGACTACGATATAAAGAACGTAAAACAAAGTTCCTACCACATTATCCATGCTGGAAAGAGTGGATAACACAATGCTTAACAAAAAGTTAAAAAGCACAAAAAGCCAGTATTGTTTGCGGGTAGCACAACCCTTGAAATCTAAATAATGTTTGGTAATAACATCGATGAAGTATGTTTGTACAACGTTCATAAGTTCTCCTTTTTGTTATAAAACTGCTACATATACTATAGCATTTTCATTTGTTTTTTTAAAATAATTTTTTGATTACTTATAAAAATGGCTAAATTCCTTTAAACTTTCCGACAAAGCCTTTGCGCTGACGGGCGTTTGAGAAGGAACATAATTTTCGTCGTAATTTTCAATACTGCCGTAATTATTTAGCACAGATATTTTATCTCCTTCTCGAATGGCTTTGTTAGTATAACTAAGAATTAAAGTCCATGGGCGCGGGGTAGCATCAAATAAATCCCAACCGGAACTGTAGTCAGAAATAGGGTTTGTACAGTTGAAAATCTGACGCAACAACGTGGGTACCACATCATAATGAGAAGTGCGGTAATCAATGTCTTTTCCTTCCTTGTTGGGCCACCAAATGATAAGAGGCACCTGCGTTTGATATTTGGCAAAATTGCTATTGTGTCCCCAGAAATTATGGCGGGTATCATTAAGTTCTTGTCCATGATCGCCCGTCAGCACTATCAGCGTATTTTTTTCTAAGCCTTGTTGTTCTAAGGCTTGGTAAACTTTTGCCAATAAAGAATCCATATAATGTACGGAGTTTTTGTATCGGTTTTGATAGGGCGTAGGGTCTGTATTTTTATTTAATGTCAGATAATTAACCTCTTGCGCATACGGAGCAAATGGTTTTTCGGATGTGGGGGCAAAGTCAAAACCATGTGCAGAATCATAAAATAAGAAACCAAAGAAAGGTTTGTTCTTATCTCTTTTTTCTAAGAAAGATAAAAACTCTTTTTGTGCATCTTCATCGCGTTGCCATTTAGTTTTCCCGTTAGAAGAAACACGCAAATGATCTATATGAGAAAATACGTTTTGGTTAAATTCCGGACTGTTGATTTTGGCACTGGCATAAATACCAAATTCATAGCCTTGTGTGCCCAATCTTTCCATAAATACGGGGCGGATTTTATTGGCGGTGACACTTTCCCAATACGGGTAAGGCATGGAATAAAAGAGCGAGAAAACCCCCGCTTCCGTTGCATTTCCTCCCGATAGGTGATTTTTGAAATAAAAAGCATTTTTAGCCTTTTGATAACGGGCAAAAGTATGGGGCATTACTTCGGGGGTGAAGGCATCTGCGCGCCAAGCATCTATCAGGATAAATAAAATATTCGGTTTTTCTTGCGGTGTTTGGCAGGAAAGCGCAGACAACGGGTAATTGAGTGCCCCTTTTTTGGGTGTTTCATAGGGTTGCGTTTTGGGGGTAAAGCCCATTTTTCTCAGGCGGCGGTTCATGCTTAAAGGTTGCGCCCAAGGCAGATAAGGCACTTGTGAAAGAACCGACGGAACAAGCATAAATTTTCCCCATGCGTACATACCGTTATAACTTGCAAAAATAAGTAATAAAATGATGGTTAAAACAGTTGCTTTTTTACTGTTTATGTTTATTTTACAAGCGCATTTAGCCAAAGCGAACGTGATAAAGAAAAGTAGCAATATTGCCCCTGCTAAAATAAAGTAGGTGCTGGGCGGAAAGACAAATATTTCTCGCCCTGCAGGACCAAAAAATAACTGAAGCATAGCCAAACTGATATGAAAACGGTATTGGGAATAAACTAAAATATCCACACACAAAATCAAATTAAACAAACTACCTAATGCAACCGACGTCCAAAAAGCAGTTTTGTGTCCGATAAATCGCACCAAAGACAGTAGGGCAAAAAGCCCGACGGCAAACATAAAACTGTTGCCAAGAATAAATAAAGCGGTAAAAGTTCCCCCCGTCAAGGACGAGTAAAACCCACTTACAAAAAAGTAAGCCAACGAAAGCACGCTCCACAAGAGCATTTCCAACACGCAAAAAATAAAAATATTCTTAATCTTCATATATTTATTATAACAAGTTCAAAAGGGCATTGCGGGCTCAACTGTGCACGTAAAACATATACAGAACAATACGCAAAAATATAAAATATGTTTATGGAAAATCAACAACAGGAACAAAAAAACAAAACTTCTTTGTGGCAAGAGTTGAAAATTATTTTTTCTTCTTCCCGTGCGTTTTGGCTGATTAATATGGTGAACTTTGCCGATGGTATTGCTTACTTCGGCATTTTGACCTTAATGACGCTATTTTTAGGCGGCAATGTGGGCATGAGTGACGCGATGAGCGGTATCAGCGTGTCCACCTTTACAGGTCTGGTGACACTGTTTATGTTCGGCGGAGGTTTTGTGTCGGACAAATACGGGGTGCGTAAAGCGTTAACGATTGCCTTGACCCTATTATTTAGCGGACGCGTAGTGCTGAGTTTGGCCGCTTTGCCGGCCGGGTTTGGATTTGCGTGGGTAGGATATGTAATGTCTTGGGCGGCTATTTTGCTAATGGCATTAGGCTCAGGCATTTTGCAGCCTGCTTTGTATGCCGGGGCTAAAGAATATACAAACCCCAAAGTTTCCGCCATTGCTTTTAGTTTTATTTATGCCTTTATGAACTTGGGTATCGTGTTTGGTAATTTCGCCTCTCCGTTTATCCGCACTGATGAGCCCTTTATTGCAGATATTCACGGACTCGGATGGGGCATTATGGGTGTGTTTTTAATTTGTACAGCCATTACGGGTGTGGTACTGCTTTTGCATATTTCTTTGTTTAGCAAAAAGGTGGAAGAAAACTGTCGTGTAGCCGTAGTAAACGAAGAAGAAAATCAAAATAAAACATGGAAACAACGTCTGGCGGAAATGCCATTTAGAGACGTACGTTTTATGTGGTTTATTTTTATTCTTTTGCCGGTACAAACTTTATTTGCACATCAGTTCCTTACAATGCCGGACTATATTTTCCGCGTTTTCCCTGCGGAAGTGGCAGCTAAGTTTGAATGGATTAACGGGATTAATCCGTTTATCATTGTGATTTTTGTGCCGCTGATTGCGATGCTTACACGCAATGTGAGCGTGTTTAAAATGCTCATCATCGGCACCAGCGTTTCTGCTGCTACGACGTTTCTGCTGATTAGTCAGCAGCCCTCTTTGGCGGTGTTAATCAGTTATGTAATTATCTTCTCTTTGGGTGAGGCGGCGTGGTCTTCGCGCTTTTACGAATATGTAGGAGATTTAGCCCCTGTCGGCCAAGTGGGTGCGTATATGGGGCTGGCGGGCTTGCCTTGGTTCTTGGCTAAGTTTACCACAGGCTTGTACTCGGGCTTTATGCTTTCGCGTTTTGTGCCGAAAGAGGGTGCTCAAGACCCGGCCACCATGTGGTTAATTTATGCCATCATTGCTTGTGTGACACCGGTAGGGTTGATTTTGACGCGCAAGTGGATAGAAAGCGGTATCCAAAAGAAAGCATAAGTAAGTTTGCAAAAATTGAAAAGCCCCGCCTCGCGCGGGGCTTTTTTGATGAGAAATAATCTTGCTTAAATAAAAATTGCCGACAATTAAATAAATTGTCAGCAATTTTGTCACCATTCCGACGATAAAAAGTACCCCCAATAGGAATCGAACCTATATCCCCTGCTTAGAAGGCAGGTGCTCTATCCATTGAGCTATGGGGGCTAAAATCTACTTACCTTATTTTACAAAAATTAAACCAAAGATTCAAAATTTTCTACTTAAAAAATTCTTTAAGCCCTTTTTCCAGCGTGATTTTGGGTTTAAAACCTAAGGACTGTAATTTATCAATATTGGCACGTGAAAAGCGTACATCCCCCTCTCGGGCAGGTTGAAAAGAAATTTTCAAAGGTTTCTCCGCAGCCTTTTCTAAAAGTTTTATTGTTTTTAATAGTGTCACGTTTTTGCCCGAGCCAACATTATACACTTGCCCTGCTTTTCCTTTTTCTACGATGGTTAATAATGCTTGCACCGTATCTTGCACGTGCAAAAAGTCACGCGTTTGCAAGCCATCTCCGTTGATGGTAAGAGGCAGTGTTTTTTTAGTTAAATAAGCCCATTTGCTCAGCACTGCTGCATAAGCAGAATCAGCCGGTTGAGTAGGCCCATAAATATTAAAACAGCGGGCCATCACTACGTCTAGGCCATAGGTTTGTGTATAGAATTGGCAGAGTTCCTCCCCCATGAGTTTGCTTATTGCATAAGGAGAAAGCGGATTTAAACGGGAATTTTCCACTCGGGCTCTTTTTCCCCCCATTCCATAGACGGAGCTGGAAGAAATAAACAGTACCTTTTTGACTCCTGCCAAGTGGGCTTGATGCAATACATGGGCTGTTCCTTCTACATTATTTTGCATGGTAGCGGCTGGATTTTGAAAAGATTGCATCACCGATGCTTCGGCTGCCAAGTGCAGTATATAGTCTGCCCCTTTAAAGGCGACGGAAAGTTTTTGGTCATCTAGCACAGATGCCCGAATCAAATGTATTTGGGATTGTATGTCTTTTAATGATTTGATAGAGGAAGATGAAAAATTGTCTACAACAGTGACGTGTTGGTTTTTTTTCAGTAAATGACGTACCACGCAAGAGCCGATAAATCCGGCTCCTCCCGTCACGACCCATTTTTTAGGTTTGTTCTTCATGGTTTTTCCTCTAAAAACTAGACGTAAGTATTATAACTTTTTTAATCTTTTCTATACAAACAAGTCATTTACTTGCGCGCGTGCGTACGGAAAATGCTACAATAGAACCAACTGTATTTTACGGGACAATTATGACTAAAAAACTTTCTTTTTCTTATTCCAAAATGGGCATGTATAAAGAATGCCCCCAAAAGTATAAATTTCGATACGTTCATATGTTGCCGGAGCAACCCAAATATTATTTTGCGTTTGGTTCTGCTCTGCATGAAGTAATGGAGTATGTGTACAATCCGCTAAATCCATCTTTTCCTACTTTAGAGCAGGCTTTATCATTTTTCAAAACCCATTGGGATAGTACTTCTTTTGATCAAAAAGGCTACGCCAACATGGAGAAAGAACTTTTAGGCTATGAGGAAGGCTGCCGCATTATCCGCGCCTATTATGGCAAACATGGTGCTTCTCTGGTTCATCCGCTTTCTGTGGAAATGAAAAGTACGTTAGAGATGGACGGCCTAAGCCTAATTAGCATTTTGGACCGCATTGATTATTTGGGAGATGGGCGCGTTAAAATTTTAGATTACAAAACGGGCAAGACCGTTCAGCGAGAGCCGGACCAATTAATGATGTATCAAAAAGTAGCAGAAAGCAGCCCCGCTATCTTAAAATTGGTGCAGGCCACTGATCCGAGCGTGAAAGAAATAAAAGTGGAGCAAATGGCCTTTTATCATTTGCCCTCTTTGCAGGAACTTTCTTTTGAGCGAAGTACCGATAAAGAAATGTATGAGTTTTGGCAAAAGGTTTTGGGCGTGGCCGATGAAATCCGCGCCGGCAAGTTTCCCCCCGCTCCCGAAGAAAATAAATGCCGTTGGTGCGATTATAGAAATATTTGTCCGATATTTACAGGTAAAGAATATGATGGACCCAGCGGCTGGGGTGCCAAAATTCCGCAGGTTGATCCCGCTTCTTCTGTTTCCAAGCCTGCGGCCGTTCCCGCTAAGACGGAAGATGAAATTTTGAGTGAAAAAATAGACCGTTTGGGTGAGATTGGTCAGGAAGAAAAAAAACTTCGTACGGAAATTATACAGCTGATGAAAAAATTGGGGTATAAACGTCAGTTTTCTTCTAAATTTCAGGCTGAATTGACCCAACAACAGAAACGTATTTTTACGGATCATGAAAAAACTGTAGACCTTTTAAAACAACTTAATCTGTTGAAAAAAACGCTAGTCCCCACGCAGAGCACAGTGGAGGCTTTGCTGACGGACCCGACGGTATCTGAGCAGGCCAAAGCGCAAATTTTGGCTTTTGTGCAAAATCAGATAAAGGACCAACTACAAATCACAGAGGCCAACTGATATGCTGATTAAGAAACCGAGAAGAAATGACTTTCGGGTGAAACTTTCTGTAGCGATCGTGCTATGTTCGCTCTTAATTTTTTCGGTTTTTCGGCTGGCTTTTTTCATCTTTCATCATAGTACGTTTGAGGCTTTGAGTTTTGGGCAAATTTTGGCGGCTTTTTTCAATGGAGTTCGCTTTGACTTGTCTGTAAATGCTTTATTTTTAGGGCCTGTTATTTTGCTTTTTAATCTTCCTGTAAACTCCATGCGTTATATGAAAGCCTGCGTGATGTTTATGGCGTTGGAGTTGGTGGCAATGACAGGGATTTTGATGGCGGATTTGATTTATTTTCCGTATGTGAACCGTCACCTTACCGAAGAAGTTTTGCTGCTTTCTACCGATTGGAGCATTTTTTTAAAACATATGTTTACTTCGGTCTTTCTTCCCCTCTTTTTGCTTTTTGTTTTACTCGTTGTGGTAGGGTTTTTTGTGCATAAGATTTTCAAATACCGTTATGAATTTAATCCCTATTACGGCAAAGGTGAATTGTTAAAAGTAGGTTGTTGTATCCTTTTTATCGTGATGGGTGTTCGTGGGCATTTGGGTGCGGGAAAGGCTTTGAATTTGGCAGATGTATATCGTTATGCTTCTTCTCAGGCGGCGGCCTCTCTTACCCTCAATGGCGTTTTTACCTCCTATCATGTGGCCAGAAACGCAACTACAATGCCTTATAATGAATATCCGTTGGAAAAGGCCGTTCTTACAACGCAAGAGTTATTGATTTCTGATAAAGAAACTTTATTAGATACAACCTTTCCTCTGTTGCGTAAACCTGCTCAAATTTCTACGAAAAAACATTTTAATATCATGATAGTGGTGTTGAACGGATGGCACCCCTATTATGTGGATTCTCTGTCCGGAAATAAATTTGGCGTGACACCCGTATTTGATGAGATTATAAAAAACGGTATCAGTTTTACCAATGCTTATTGCGTTGGAAATAGCCGTATTTACGGATTGGCTTCCATTTTTTATGGAGTTCCTTTGATATCTGGACTTGCGCAGTTGGGACGAGGGTTAGAATTGACTCACTTTTTTCGCTTGCCCAGCTTGTTAGGTAAAGACGGATATTATCGTTTTTTGGTTCAAACTTTTCCCAAAGAATCAGATTATTTTATACCTTTAGCCTCTTATTTGGGTGTGTCGAATATCTACGGAAAAGAAAATATAAAAGGGCTTTTGCCCTATCTGGAACAGCCTTCCCTCCCGCGTGATTATGATGGGTTCATGTTTACTGCTCAGCAAATTGCGCAACAAAACAAGCGAAATTTTTTTGGTATGACTTTTCTTTCCACCGCTCAGCAACCTTTTGGAAAAACACTGGATCAATTTGAAAAATATCCAGGAAAAACATGGGACGATAAATTCAAAAATACTTTATATTTTTCTGATTGGTCTATTGGAGAGTTTTTGAAAAAAGCCAAAGAAGAAGGTTGGTTTGATAATACTATTTTTGTATTTGTTTCCGATTATGTTTCCGGCGGTCCAGAATCGGATTCTCTTTATAATAAATTTCGGATTCCTTTGGTATTATACGCGCCTGATATTTTAAAGCCGCGCAAAATAAATTATGTGGTTTCTCAATTAGATATTCTGCCCACCCTGTATAATTTGCTGGGGCTGAATATGCCTTATAGCGCATTTGGCAAAGATATGTTAGATGCTAGTGATGCTGACAAACGGGTGGCTTTTGTATCTGAGAATGCAAATATTGGGCTTATTACTTCTAAAGGGGCTATCCGACACAATAGAAAAGAATTGCTGAATGTAGAAAAAATATCCGAAAAATTTGATGAAAAACAAGCGCAAGAAATATTACTTTCATTAGATAAAACGGCATATACATTACTTAAAAATAACAAGTGGTACAGAGATGAACAATAAACAAATTTTAGCATTAGATCAAGGAAGTTCTTCTTCTCGCACATTGGCTTTTGACATGTCGGGAAAAGTGACGGCTCGTTCTTCAAGAGCACTAGATACTCGGAGGCCGAATACAGTTTTGGCTGAATTTGATGCCTGGTCTTTACTGCAAGATCAGTTGGCAACTTTTCAAGAAGTACTGACTCATGTAGGTGTTGAACAAACGGCGGCCATTGCGGTGGCTACCCAACGCTCTACCGTCGTTTTTTGGGATCGTTTAACGGGGAAGCCTTTAGCGCCGGCTCTAAGTTGGCAAGACGGGCGCGCCCAGCAGGAAACGGCTATGTTGGAACTTCCGCATGAAGCAATTCATCAAATCACCGGTTTATACAAAACGCCTTTTTATTCTGCTCCTAAAATTTCGTGGGCATTAAAAAATGTTGAGTCGGTTAAACAAGCTGCTTCCGATGGCCGTTTATGTGTCGGGCCGGTGGCCTCTTATATCATTTGGCATCTGACGGGCGGAAAGGTGTTTGCCTGCGATTCTACGTTGGCGCAGCGGACATTGCTTTTTAATATTTCTACTTTAAACTGGGAGAAAACCCTATTAGATTCTTTTGGAATAAAAAGAGAGTGGTTGCCGCAGATTAAACGTACGGTAGATGATTACGGATTTTATGAAAAAGACGGGGTAAAAATCCCTATAACTGTTTGCGTAGGTGACCAACAAGCCTCCTTGCAAGCATTGCGTGTAGTCAGCGGAAGTGCTTGTATTAATTATGGTACCGGTGCATTTTTTATGCGAAATACGGGCCGTCAATGTCACTTCTTGCCGGGACTTTTAACTTCTGTCGGAGTACAAAATAGCGTAGGTTGTGAATATTTGTTGGAAGGGCCCATCAATGCCTGCGGAATTTTGTTCGCTTGGTTAAATGAAATAGGTTTTTCTTGTGCGGTTGAGGAGATTGATGCCTTGTGTGAAACAGCGCTTCATCCGGTTCAATTTTTACCGGCATTGGGCGGATTAGGCGCGCCATATTGGGACTTTTCTTTATCTCCTGTTTTTTCCGGTTTCTCCCCTCAAACCAAAAAAGCAGATGTTGTCTTGGGTGTGGTGGAAAGTCTGGCCAATTTGCTGGCAGATATTGTGTTTTATGCAGAGAGGTATGGCATTAAAAGCCAAGAAATCAAAGTGGCCGGCGGGCTTTCAAAGAGCAGGGCTTTGTTGCGTGCGCAAGCGGATATCTTGCAAATGCGGTTAGTGCCTTGTATAGAGACAGAAAGTACGGCTGTCGGAGCGGCCCTTTTGGCGGCGCAAAGCCTGGATATAGATTCTTCTGAATGGGAAACCATGCGTTTGTTGCCACCCATTTCTCCTACACTAGAGCCTGAGAAGGCGGAAGAAAAATACATGCGTTGGCATCAATTTTTAAATTGGTGTAAAAGTAAGAAATAGAGAATAAAAAACCCCGCTTTCAGGCGGGGTTTTTGGAGGAAAGATTTTTTATTCGGCTGTTTCGCTGTCTTCTTCTGCTGCTTCAGCAGGTAAAGAAGTGGCCTCGTCCCATGCTTTTAATTTAGCATCTATTTGTTCTTGGATTTTGGACTCGCGTTTGGCTTTGGCTTCTTCCAACTGTTTTTGTAAAGCAGCCAATTCCTCATCCGTTTCAGTAATTTCTTGTTCTACCTGTTCGCGGATTTCTTCCCGTTTTTTGGCTAATTCTTCTTCTTTAAGAATTTTAATTTCTTCTTCTTGTTGTTTTAATTCTTCTTCCAATGCCTGAACTTCGGAAAGTTTCTGCTCCGCTACGGCTTGCGCTTCTTCGATGAGTCTTTGGCGTTGCAATTCTTGTTCTTCACGCAGTCTTTGTTGTTCTTGTTCCGCTAAGGCTTGGGCAGCGGCGCGGGCTCTTAATTGTTCTTGAAGCAATGTTTTTTTCTTTACGTTCAAGACACTCATAACGGAAGAATTAGGCATTAATTCTTCTGCTAAAACAAAGGCCGTTTTACCATCTTTATTGGTGGCGGTTAAATCTACATCCTGTTGAATTAACAATAAGGCGGCCTTGCTGTTGAGGTTTTTAATGGCATGCATCAAAGCAGTATTGCCGTCTTTATCCTGCAGGTTTAAATCTGCTCCTTTTTCTATTAACCACTCTAAGGCTTGCGTATTGCCCTTGGAAGTAGTGTACATAACAGCCGTTTTGCCGTTGGTATCTGTGGTATCGATAGAAAAGTAATTGGCGGCTAAATGTTCCATAGCCGGTACGCTTTTTCCTTCGGCGGCGGCGATGAAAATATTTTTACCTTTGGCATCAATCACATTAATGTCGGCATTCAGGCGCAAAAGTTGGCGAATTAAGGCAGTTTGACCATTTTCCGCCGCATAGAATAAGGCTGTTCTGCCGGTATTATCTTTTAAGTTAATATCTGCTCCGTTGCGCACTAAGGTTTGGGCGGCTTCTTCTTTGCCGGAAGCTGCGGCAGCACTCAAAGCAGAGAAGCCGTTGGTCGGGTTTTGATAGTCCGGGTTGGCTTTATATTTGAGTAAAACTTTAATGTTGTTAATGTGGCCCTTTTGTGCTGCATAAATTAACGGTGTGTTTCCGGAGTTGTCGGGCAAGTTGACAGCGCGGTTGTTGAGTTTGACTAAGGTTTCCGTCAATTTGGGATCATCGGAAGACATCGCATGCAACAAAGCCGTTTTGCCCAAATCATCTTTAGCGGTTGGGTCGGCTCCGTTTTCTAAAAGGTTCTGTGCAATTTCTCTATGGCCGGCAGCGGCAGCGGAAATTAAAGGGGTCACTCCATAGCTGGAAGTTAAATTGACGGAAGCACCGCCTTCTTCTACCAACAATTTAACAATGGCTAAGTGGCCTTTTTCAGCGGCAATGGTTAACGGGGTGATGCCGGCATAGTTGCGTTCATTCACGTCTACGTTGGCATAGATTAATGTGCGTACCCGATCAGAATCACCCTGTTTAATAGCACGTACCAAAGAGGTGTCATACACATATTTGGTTTTGGCTAATTCTCTTTTGCCGACGGTCGTCCCTTCATATTTTTGTTTTTCTTGGCCAAATACTTTACCGCGATAAATATCTTTGGAAGATTTACCCAATACAGTACCTTTGTATTTTTCTTTACTGGTACCATATGCAGCGCGTTTGTCAGGTGAATCCACCCCCAACACGCTACCTCTGTAAATATCTCCCGGTATATTGCTACGCTTGGCTTCTTTTAAAGCGATATCTTTTTTGTTTTTAGTATCTGTGGCGGGTTCTAACCCTTTAATATAGACAGGTTTCCCGTCCACATAGATAATGTCCGGTTGTTGAGCAAAAACAGCCGGAGTAAGCAACAAGGCAAAAGCTGCTGTTAAATGTAATTTGTTCATAATTTCCTCCAATGTTTATATTATAGCAATAGAAAAGGATTTTGGAGATAAAAAATTTATTTGAAATAAAATTTTTTAAAAAAATAAAAGCAGATAGCCTGAATTAATTATTTTAAAATAGATAAAAAAATTTTTGTTTTATTTTAAAAAAACTTGCTTTTTTGATACGATGGTTGTATGATAAAGGTATAGATTTCTCCCCCAGAACCTTTCGACATACCCCCCGAATGGTTCTGATAAAGAGCAGGGCAACATCCCCCTGCTCTTTTTTTTGTTGATTTTTAACCATAAAAAAACCCCCACTAAAAGCGGGGGTTTTAAATTTTTCTATTTCTTACAAAGAAATAGCGCTTACCGGGTAGGTGCCGACTATGCTTTGCATTCTGCCCTACGCATTTCTTACAAAGAA
>JAFXGO010000034.1 GCA_017520185.1 Elusimicrobiaceae bacterium
CACAGGTGGGGTTGTTTTTTCTTAATCGGATTTTATTTAGATTTTTAAAATTTAGCAGATTTCACGACGAAGAACAACAATAAAAAAAGCCCCTCTCTTCATAAAAAGGGCTTCAGAAGTAAAACGGAGAGGGAGGGATTTGAACCCTCGATACAGGAATTAACCTGTATGGCGGTTTAGCAAACCGCTGCCTTCAGCCTCTCGGCCACCTCTCCAAAAAAGGTTTATAATTACGACATAAATATTATAACAAATAATGAAAAACTTTTGTTATTTTTTATATCAAACAGTTAAAAACTTTTTTTAAGCCCTTCATCTAAAGAGGTAAATTCTTGTTTACTCAATTGACGCCATTTTTGGCTGGAGCAAATCCAATGACCGTCGATAACGGCTTCCTTTACTTTGTCATAATTCAACGCAGGTTGAGCCCCGCTCAGACGGGCCGTAAGAGAGTAAATGCTGGCAGCCAATTTTAGCAACCATAACGGGGCATTGGGCATAAACGGCTTACGCACGCCCATAGCAGAGGCCATTTTTTCGATAAATACAGGCCATAAATAGGTGGTCTCTTCGCTAATGAAAAAAGTTTCTTTATTTGTACCTTGTAGATGCGTAAGCATGACTAAGGCTTTGACTAAATCTTCTACATATACAAAACTAAATAAACCTTTTCCGGAAGTGTTTACCATCAGCCCTCTGCGTACCCAAGAAGCAATTTTGGAAACGCCGGAATCATTTCTCCCGTACACAATGGGAGGGCGCACAATCGTCCAAGAAATAGATTCTTTTAATGTTTTAACGGCCTTTTCCCCTCCCAACTTGGTAATGCCATAGTCCGAGCATGGGTTGGGAATATCGGCCTCCGTACGGGGATGGTCTGCACTGTCGGCATATCCGCTGGCTGCTAAACTTGATACATAAACAAAACGTTCCAAACCTTCAGTTTGGTTGGCGGCTTTCACCATATTTTGTGTGGCAATGGTGTTTGCTCTTTCAAAATCTTCAAATTTAAATCCAAAGATGGCCGCTGCCAAATGAAATACCCCGCTGCAGCCTTTCATGGCATTTATTAAAGAATCCACATTCTGATAATCGGCTTGTACGACAGAAATATCCGGATTAGCCGGTTGTTTGGTAGGAGCACGTCGGGAAACTACCTTCACTTTATATCCGGCTTGCAATAAAGCATCCGTCAATTTTTTACCAATAAATCCATTGCCGCCAGTCACTAAAATTGTTTTTTTCATTGGAGATTTTCCTCATCGGCCTGCTCAACAATAATATCCAGCACATCTTGTGTTTTTTCTACCGCTTTTTGGATTTTTTTCTTTTGAGAGGAGGCTTTTTCCATTTGTTGATTAATGTAGTTAGCGTCGTTTTTTACATTTCTGCGTACGAAATCAAAATTAAAAGTAAGGCGCTTTATCCCAGCTTTTGCATCGGCAATCGTGGGCCAAACATTATTTTGCATGCGTTGGAAAGGAGTTTGGTTGTTTTCTAATGGGAAGTAATAAATTAATGAGGCCACTAAAGCAACCAAGAATGTTAAACTGATAAGACGGTTTAAAAATTCAAATTTATATAGAGCAAAAATATTGCCGACAATGGAAATCAAAAGAATAATACATGTCCATAGTACGGCTAACAATGCCATAAACTGCAAACTTTCTCTGTTGTATTGAGGCCATAAAATTAAGGTAAAAATACAACATACAAACAATAAAAAGAATTTAGCCCATCCATTCATATTATTTCTCCTGTTTAAACTCTACCGTCACGGTAAGTTCATCTTTTTCATACAACATAGGAAGCGGCGGGAAAGGTCCCGCATTAATAACAGCCGATTTTGCTGCAAAATCAAAACTGTCATCTCTCCGAAGATTTTTCTATTTTTAAATCTTTAATTTTTCCGTCTCTGGCAATGGCAAAAGATACCAAAGTACCCAACGTGACACCAACAGGACGGCGTTTTTCCCACTGACTCCATAAATTATTACGCACTTGTGTAATATACCAAGGATATGGGAAAGTGGCAAAATCAGTTTGAATATTCCCCCCCTCAAACTCTCCTTCACCACCGCTTCGGTTAGCGGTAGTGGCTGAAGACGTACTCTCTTTTTTGGCAGTATCATCTACTTCATCTAAAATACTTGGTGCTTCCAGCGGTGCAGGGGCGGGAGTAGCCTTTTTCTTAGTTTGTTTTTTAGTAGAAATTTCACTTTTGGATTGATAGGCTTTTTTATCTGCCTTTTTGGTGGTTTCGGCTTTTTTGGCGGGGGCCTGTGCTACTTCTTTTTTGGGTTCTGCCTTTTTGGGGGCGTCGGCTTGCTCTGCAGCAGCCGGTTTAGCCGTTGCTTGCATAGACATCACTTTTCCGCTGCCTATAAAATCAATGGTGTAGGTAGTCTTGGCTTTTTTAGTTGTAGGAGCCAACAACACCACAATAAGCAACGCAAGCGATAAATGCAATAAGCAAGAAAGTACAAAATAACGATTCATTAGTTCTTAGACAGCACCCCAATTCCTAACTTGGCGGCACCCAATTTTTTGGCAATGTCAAATACATCTACCACCGTCTGTATCGGCACGTTTTTGTCGGCCTCTACCATGATGGTTTTTTTGTTGGCTTTGCCCATACGCAAAATTAATTCTTTTTCTAAATTAGCAAGCGTATAATTGCGGTTTTCAATGCGGATTATGCCATTTTTTTGTACTTCAATGCGGATCACATCATCTTCAGCGGTGGTGTTGACCGCGTTAGACTTAGGCAAATCCACGTTCATTTGCATTTGTACCAACATGGGACTCATGACCATAAAAATAATCAACAAAATCAAGGTGATGTCTATAAAAGGCACCATATTAATTTCGGCCATGACGGTTCTTTGTTTATGAGCCATATTCTATTACCCGCGACGTTGAAAAATGATTTCGTCTGCTATATTTTCTAATTCTTTGGCAAAATAATTAGTTTTGGACAAGAAATAGTTGTAAGCGATAACCGCCGGAATAGCCACAAACAAACCGGCAGCCGTATTAATCAAGGCTTCGGCAATACCGGCTGCTACTACGGAAGCACCCCCCGTAGCTGCAGTGGCCCCGGCTAAATCTTTAAAGGCATGCATTACCCCAATAACCGTACCGAACAAACCGATAAACGGGGTAATACTTCCCAAAGTACCTAATACAGTCAGTTTGCGTTGAAGTTTTGTTATTTCCCAATCAATGGTGGAGGCGGCAATTTCTTTGAGTTCGCTTTTGGGAAGATCTATTTGGGTAATCAAAGCCATAATAACTTGGGCCGCAGGCGTATTTTTGGTTATTTCTTTTCTACAGGCATCTTTCACTTTTTCAAGGTTAGAAGAATGCAACGGATGACGGCAGTAATTAATGAGTTTACGGGAAATACCGATGTTTTTTCTAAAGTTAAAGAAACGTTCTAAGATGACGGATAAAGAATAAACGGACAGTAATAATAAAACTATTAATACCGGTCCTCCTGCTGCGAATAATTCGCGCAAATTGCTCATGTTGGAAAAGTCCATGTCAGTATCTCCTTAATATTGTGAAGTCTTTTAAAATCGGCATTCGCTAAGAATGCAAACGCATATACTAAAAAATACCTGCGCGGGAAAGCATTACAAAAATTTGTAAAACGAGATTAGCCAGCAATCCGGCGGAAACATCATCAAAAACAACTCCAAAAGCATTGGGCATACGGTCAAAGTATTTAACAGGCCAAGGTTTTAAGGTATCAAAGGTGCGAAATAATACAAAGGCGGCTAACAAATAACCCCATGTACGCGGCAAAAAGATCATTGCCGTAAAATATCCTGCTGCTTCATCAATAACAATTTTTGGATTATCATGCCCTTTAAACGTACCGCCCAACTTTGCTTTTTGACAAATCCAAATACAAAAAATCCAAAAAACCGCTAATACCGCCAAATATAAAATGCAATTATGTGGAAAGAGCAATACAAAAGGTACAGATAACGCAGTTCCTAAAAATCCGGCACCGGTATTTTTTTTAAAGGGAATAACAAGCGCCGGCAAATAGCTGATAAAAAAGCCGGTGGCTAAGGCATTGATTATTTTTTGCACGGTAAACTCCAAGATTTTTTGAGTAATTCCCAATTATTTTTTAAATAAGAAATGGCGCTAATCCATGTAATGACGGCGGCAATAGCCGTAATAGCATAGGGAATCTGGCGCAAGGTACCAAAAGCAATTTGGCAAACAATTTGCGCATTACCTTTTAAGAGGTGAGAAAAGTGATATAGGTCTAATACAAAAAAGATAGTACCTACCGCTACCATTTGAATGACCGTTTTAAATTTTCCCCATCTTTCTGCAGCCATTACTTTGCCTTCCAAAGCCGCTATAACGCGCAACGTAGAAATCATTAACTCACGCAAAAGAATAAAAAATACAGCCCAAATAGGTACATCTAACTCTTTAATTCCTACAAAGGCAAATAAGGCTGCCGCTACTAAAATTTTATCTACAAAAGGATCTACAATAGCCCCAAAAGGAGTAATGGTGTTGGTCTCTCGGGCAATTTTTCCATCTACCCAATCTGTACTAGCTGCTACAATAAAAATAAGCGTGGCCGTCAAACGAGCCCACGCAAAAGGCAGTAAAATAAACACAAACATCACTATAGACAAGGCTGCACGCGTAAGCGTAATTTTATTGGCTAATGTCATCATATTATTTAATCCTCTTAAATAAACCTTCGTTTAGTTTGGTATTAATCTGCGTATCAGAAAGTACCGCAGACGTTTTCATTAAGTCTGAAACAATCCGTATGTCCGTAGGAAAACAATCGCTCTGTTTGATAGCCACATAAAGCGTATAATTTTCTTGTTCAGATTTAGGTGTTAATTTTAACAAAACGGTGTCTTGCTTATATTCTAAAACAGTAGCATTATGGTTGGCAATAAGGGCCGTATAATTACCAAAATCAAATAAGGCTTTGTTAGGCTGGCCGGCACTCCATTCTTGCCATGATAAAGAAGATATTTCCTTTTCTTTATCATCTAAAATCCAAATTTTCTTTTTATCCGTTAATGCCGTTTGGGTAATATGTTCACCGTCTAAATTATCCAAACGCAACTTAGAGCCGTCTTTTTGATAAGACAGTTCCCCTTCCGAGCGGCTGATGAGTAAGCCGTCAAATTCAGTCGTTTGGATAAAATGCGTTTGTAAAGTGTGCAATTTATTATCCCACTGAGTAAAGCAAGAAATATAATCTTTTTTGTTCTGCGGTTGAGAGGGTTTTTCCGCCTCGTTTGCCCAAAGCAAAGCCGTAGAACATATTATCAATAATAAACTATTTATAAACCGTTTCATATTCAGGCTCCTGATATTTGTCGGTATCTTTGTTTTGAAGGGATTGTATTTGTGCTTCAATTAAGTCGTAATGAATTTCCCAACGGTTGGACCCTTCGGGTTTGGTGATAAATCCTTTCATTTCCAATACACTTAAAATGTTGGTAGCGCGGGCGGAAGAACCGAAATTGGCTTTTAGCAAGTCTTGAGAAACACGTCTTCGTTCCATGATTAATGTCAAAGCCTGCAATAATTCCTCAGGTGAAGTGCCTAATCCGTCTTGAGGGCGCACCATAGAGTGGTCTGCCATGATTTGCACCGGATAGTCTGGCCCGCCTTGACTGCGCAAGAAGTCGGCCACCGCTGTAATTTCGCTTTCGCTTACATAGGCACCTTGTATACGCAGAGGGTCTTTGTCAGAAGTGCTTTGATAAAGCATGTCCCCTTTACCCAATAAGTTTTCCGCGCCCATCGCATCTAAAATAACTTTTGAGTCAATGCCGGACGCTACCTGCAAAGCAATACGAGAAGGACAGTTGGCCTTGATATTACCCGTAATTACTTTGACAGACGGACGCTGCGTGCATAAAATTAAGTGAATGCCAAGAGCGCGCCCCATTTGTGCTAAACGTTGTACAGAATCCTCAATAGAGGCTTTGGTTTGCAACATTAAGTCTGCCATTTCATCAATAATGACAAAGATGTAAAACATCTTTTCTTCGTTGTGTTCTTTAGCCCACTGATTGTAGCCTTCAATATTTTTTACCTTAGCAAGTTGCATAATATTGAGGCGTTTTTCCATAACTTTCACTAACATTTGCAGCGATTTTACTGCCGCATTGGCATCGGTGATGACAGATACATCATCACAAGACGTCTTGGGGTCATAGAGATGAGGAATTCCTTCGTATAATGTTAATTCTACACGTTTGGGGTCAATCATCAGAAATTTTACTTCATCGGGCTTGTGTTTAAACAACAAAGACATGATGATAGTATGCAGACAAATAGATTTACCGCTGTTAGTGGCACCGGCAATTAAAATATGAGGCCATTTTTCAGCTACAGAACCCGCAGGGTTTCCGTCTGCATAGCGACCTAAGGCAATAGGAAGTACCGCTTTTGAGGCGGCATAAACGGGGGATTGCAAAATCTCTTTCATCGTCACCATAACGGGGCGCGCATTTGGAATTTCAAACCCGACGGCATTTTTGCCCGGAATGGGTGCTTCTACACGTACAGAGCGAGCCTCCATATTGGCTTGAATATCTTTGGCCAAAGAAGCAATGGCAGAAATAGATACGCCCGAATCAGGTTTGATTTCATAACGGGTCACTACCGGACCGGGAGAAACCCCCGTCACATGTGCGCCCACTTCAAAATCTTTTAAAGTTTGTTCTAAACGTTTGGTAGATTCTTTGATTTCTTCGTCGGTAGGCCCCACTACACCGTTGTTGACGGGATCTGTTAATAAATCCAAAGAGGGCAATTGAAAAGTAGCCGGATTAAAGGGTTTTACTTCGGTTGTTTCGGGTTCTTCTTTTGAGGCTTCCGGTTCTTTTTTGGCTTTGGTTTGCGTCGTACGCGGCAATTCTTTCACCATGCCGGCTACGGGTGCTTTAACCTGAGTAGCTGGACGATAAATTTTAAGTTTAGTCGGTTCTTCTTCCGGTTCAGATTCTTCCACAGTATCGGTAGATGCTTTTTTAGAAGTTGTTTCCTTTTTCATTTCTTCATTGGCTTCTTTTACTTTTTCTTTCAATTCTGCGCGCGCATCCATCCAACCTTGAAAGTCATCACGTAAAAACTCAACCGTTTTTTGGAGAATGGTTTTCCAAGGAATAGCCACCAACATATGTAGCCCCACCAATAAAATGGCCAAAGAGAATAAAGAGGCACCTATCGGTCCGGTAAAATCAGCAAAGCAATAGAAAAGTTTTTCCCCTATTGCGCCACCGGTAATCTGGGAATCGGTGAAAATAAGTTTGAGCATGGTAAGGACGGCAGAAAAGGCCGAAAGGGTAATTAATGAACCCATTAAAAAGAAAAAGAAGGCAGTTGTTTTTTTGACGAGACTGCGCACCAACCAATAGGTCAGAAACAAAGGAATCAGTGGGGCACTTTGCCCAAAAACCTGATAAAACCAACTGTAAATCATTTCGCCGATTGTGCCTTTAGTGCGCCCAAACCATAACATGGCAAACAACCATGCATCAATGGCAAAGCCCAAAATATACAAGGCTGAAGCCAACCAATGGACGGAAGATTGTTTTTTTTGCGTTTTTTTCTTGGATTTTTTACGTGCGTAATAGTAGTTTGCCATATAAATACATTTTAGCACTTTTAGCACGTAAATAAAAGCGAATTTAGTATAAAAAAGCCCCGCATAAACGGGGCTTTAAATTAAAATTGCGGTTGTTGTTCGATATCCGGCTGAGGGAGGGATACTTTGTAATTGATTCCGTCTGCTTCAAGGCGGATTTTTCCCTGATTTAAAAGTACGCCCAAAGACATATAAAGCACAGAACTAGATAAATGCAAAGCCAACTTGAGCTGCCAAGAAGAAGCCTCTTTTTTATCCTGTAGATATTCCAACATACGACCACAAGTAGCTTGAATGTTTTCTTGTAGAGGGGTCATAATTAAATCCTTTCAATGGCAAATAACGCATCACCCTGTTTGATGGGTTTTCCGTTTTCTACCAATACTTTTTGAATTACACAATTAAAATCGGCACGTACTTCATTGAAAACCTTCATGGCTTCAATCAAGCAGATGACTTCTCCTTTCTTAACTTCTGCACCTTCTTTTACAAACGGAGGAGCACTGGGAGAGGAACCGCGAAAGAAGATACCCATTAAAGGCGCTTTAATAGTTTCTTTATACTGCTCTTGCGCCACAGCGGCAGCCGCACCGCCAGCAGTGCTTACAACGCCCGTCGCCACCGGTACGGGTACAACGGCAGGTTTAGATTTTACTAAACGCAGGTAGAGACCATTTTGATCATACTCAATGGTGTCAATATTGTTATCCTGCATAAAGGAGTACAACTGTTTAACATCTTTCAAAATTGGGGATTCTTTCGCCGCTGTTTTAGGGGAAGTGGAATTTTTAGGTGCAGCTTTTTTTGCAGTTTTTTTCATAAAGAAAATACCCTCATTTAAAGTCAGGCCACAAACGGCCTTATCAGCATCTTATATATTCTACATAATTTGAAAAAGTTTGGGTAAACCTTATCAATATTAATCAATGGAAACAGATTTGGAATCGGGTGTTTCAAATTGCATTATTTCTAATGTTCTTTCCACTTCAAAAGAGGAAATGGCAAAGGCAATATTGTCGCCTATATCATCTAGAGATTGGGCCCTTTTTCCGTAAGTATTTACGCCTAGCACTTTTCCGCTTTCCAAAGAAATAAGAGGCCCTCCACTATTGCCGGAATTAATGGCGGCATCAGTTTGTAGTACATCACGTCCGTTGTCATCTCGCACTGCTCCGATAATCCCTTCCGAAACACTCCACTCTATGCCAAAAGGTGCCCCGATGGCAACCACTTTTTGACCGGTGAGGTATTGGTTGCGGTCAGTTTCCAATTCTAAATAAGGAAAGTTTTCCCCCTCTATTTTTAGCAGAGCCAAATCTCGTTGTTTGTTGGTTTTTAACACTTTGGCAAAACGAACTTTGTTGCCAATAGATTTATTATCCATTTCTTGCAACGGACGAGTTTTATCCATTAATTTTCGTTCTTCATAGAGGACTACGGCCACATCTCGGTCTTTGCCCACTACGTGGCGATTGGTAATAATATAGCCGTCTGAACTGATTAAGAAGCCGGATCCAAGACCTTGTGAATTTTGAATAAATACGGTTGCCTGCATGAACGGGATAAATTTTCCGTCTATGCGAATATTTGTTTTTTCGGTTTCGTGTTGTTTGGTAAAGTTAACGCGGTCTTCTTTCATGGCTGGCATGATTTCTTTAGCCAAACAATTGTGTAATGTTTCCTCAATTTTATTTCTTACCTTTCCGCCATATATTTGTATATCCAACGGCAATAATACCCCAAAACTTACAATGGACATAATATTGCTTAACAACAGTGCCGGATCTGAACGGTAGGTGGGCAATAATGTTGCTGACTGGGAGGCATATCGCGCAACGGCATACTCGGTGTGCGGATTACGTACCGTTAGTTGTAATCGGGTAGCTAAAACGGGGCTGAAAGTATAATCAGCCGACAGTACACCTTTTCGTCTATATTTTGCAAACCCCATATCCACCATAGACTCATAATCTATTTCTACCACATAATCATAATTTTGGCGGTATTTAAATTCGTTTACTTCCACTTCCGTAAAAAGCGTGGCTAAGGCATCGGCTACGGCTATCGGCAAGCCGTCATTAACTTGAAATGTATAAATGTGGTCATTATCCAAATAAATCGTTTTTTCATAAAACTTATCAGAAACGATCATCACGCGGGCCTGAATTTTTTCTGGATAATCTTTATGGTTTTTATAGATGTCGTGTCGAATAATACCCCGATAACTACAACCTTGTAAAAAGGTTATACAAGTAAACTAAAATAGAAATAAATAAGGGAAAAGTTTCTTCATAAACTAGATTTTAACTTATTTATAAGTACAAAATACGAACTATCTATTTTTTCTTCTCATAAACATAAAAAAACACGGGGTTAAACCCGTGTTTTTTTATAAAAGGGTGTTCTTATTGGATCTTTCTTAAAATAGGGGCAGAAAACGTATGAACACCGGATTTGGTGACACCAGCATGTTGCAAGGCAAATTGATAGATCGGAGATTGACCATTATCTAAGATTATTTTTACATTTGCAATATGCATTACTCCCTCAGTAAGTTCTTTCGGAGCAACAAAGTCAAGCAATTCAATAGAATCAATGAGTTGAATTTGATGTAAAGAATGTAATTGCAATAACGGCTGCAAGAAAGTTTTTGAGGCATTACCAAAAGGATAGGATTCATCTAATTGTTCTTGCAACTTTTTAAATAAATCTCTTTCTTCTTTCATGATGGCTTTGCCATATTTAAAGATGCTTTGTGTAGAACCAACAGAAGTTGTTTTTTGGTGCAAGAGTTTGACGTCTCTTAATTCATAAGTCTCCCCACGACGATACAAGTCTACCTGATAATAATAATTGGTAGCCGCACTACGATGAGAGGGATAAGACACATGGAAATAGTAAGACAGAAAGTGCTCATTGCGAAGTTCGGTGGAAGTGACAGACAAATCATACATAGTACCGATATTAAATACGGCAACCGCGTGAGCGTGTTTTTCGGCCAGTTTGCTTAAGATTTGTTTGCGGACTTGTTTGTCTTTTACAACTCCGTCTAAGTTAACAAACGGTTCTGTTTTAAATTCAACAAGTTTTTCTTCGGTTTGTATCTGCGGAATGAAGTTTCTTTCCAAGTTAGCCAATTTCTCTTCTAAAGAAAAAGCCCCTGCAGAAACAGATACAGATAATAGCAGGAAAACAACTATTTTTTTCATCTTTTTTTCTCCTTAATTAAAACAACAAAACAATTTTATTAAAAATTAATTTTTTCTGACAAGGGCCAAAAGACCTATTTTGTTATGGGACCTAAAAAATCCCCCCGTTTTGGGAGGATTTAAATGTTAGATGAGTTTTTCCATTTCACTGAAAAAGTGGCAAGCTCTGGAAGTTTGAAAGATTAACTCTTTATTTTCATTTTCTATCGTTTGCATCTGGTTGCACAGTGCTTTTGAATCCTCAATAACATCATTTTCGGACATTCTGCTTTTTTGTATTAAAAAGCTCATCTGCGGAGAATCCAAAAAGGTCAGTTGCCCCCCTTTAAGCATCAAAATCAGTTTCCATTGATACTGCAAGGAGCAGATCCCTTGATCCGAAAAGGGTTTATCTGAAGTACGCTGAGCTTGCAATGTCCCAACTTTACTTGTCAAAACAAGCGCCTCGTCAGAAGGCTCCAGCGGATTGATGGTTGCAAAGTATGTAGTAGTACTCAATGGGCTTCTTTGATTATTAAATAACACTTCTACAGAGAAATTAGGCGCAAGAGGCAGGGCGACTTTGCATAGATTTTCCGACAATTCTACAGACGCCATTCTGTCTTGATAAGGGAAATCCCATATCACTTTTCCATCTTCCTCTTCTTGTCGGTTCGCAAATATCTTATACGGCCCACTTATAAACTTAAGGCCATTTTTCTCTTGAGAAATATCCCATTCTTCATCTTCTGGTGTTTTTAATTGCCAATATCCTTTTTTTATCTGGGAATTGATCTCAATATTTTCATGCAAAAAAGGATGTTTGTATTGAGTGCTTTTTAAATCTCCTTGTGCAGTATAGTCATATCTTCTATTTCCGATCATATAAGGATCGCGATTAACTACTTTAGCATTTTTGTACAGAGTGTTATCACAGAAACTTCTCCAACCTCTTTTGGCTCTTCCGCTATAAGAACCGTTTGTTTGTGCCAGCGTATAATCTATTAAATTAATAAAGCCGTCCACATCATCACAAGCCAAATCTTTACCTGTATCCATAATTCCCATTTCTTTACCAATTCTATCGGAAGTAGAATGTAGCACAGAAGCATTGTCCTCGGCTCCTTGATAATATTGGTCTGCCATCCCATACCAGTGGCCTATTTCATGCGTCAAAATGCCCAAGATAGTATTATAATTGTTTTCATTTGTTTCTTCGTTTTGCTCTAATTCAGGAGCCAAAATCCATGCATTAAAGATAATACAACCCAAAGACCCACTTCCGCATTCTTCAGCAATACTGTCTGGCGAAGTAAAAAGCAGTTGCACATCAGACTTGCCTTGATCAGAAGTTTTGTCTATTTTTACGGGTTTATTTAGCAACGGTAAAATATCGGCAAATTCTTCCTCCCGCCCTGCATTTTTAATTTGTTGAGCGCTATAGGAAAACCAGGAATTAATGGCTTGAGAAACAATGCTAGGATAGGCAATATGTTCCTGCGAGGTGAAAACGTCTTCCCCCATCAAATAATAATAAATCGTTTCTTGGGAGATTATTTTTTTTAATGGGGACGATTCCGGTTTGAAATCATGCACAATCCCCCATGGTGCGCCCGCCATCAACGGCAACGCACTCAGAAGAAAAAGAAAAAGGGCGTAGATCTTTTTTGTCATATATGAAGTATACAACTGATTTAAGGTATTTCAATACCTCTATTATAACAAAAAACCCCTAGTCCTAGAACTAGGGGTTTTGTAATTAAGTTGAAAAGAATTATTTCAACAAGGCCTTTCTGGAAAGGCGAACTTTACCGTTGTTGTCAATTTCAATACATTTGACTTCCACTTCATCACCCATGTGCAATACATCTTCCACTTTGTTGATGCGGTGTTTTTCAATTTCAGAAATATGCAACAAACCATCTTTTCCCGGTAAAATTTCCACAAACGCGCCAAACGGTTGAATGGATACCACTTTGCCTTTGTAGACCTTTCCTACTTCGGCTTCGGCAGTAATCATTTCGATTTCGGCTTTGGCTTGGTCCAATTTATCACCGTTTCCGGCAGCAATGGTGACAGTGCCGTCTTCTTGGATATCAATTTTGGTATCCGTAGATTCGGTAATACGTTTGATGTTTTTGCCACCGGGTCCGATTAACATACCGATTTTGTCTACCGGAATTCTCATTTTGAAAATTACCGGAGCAAAGCGGGATACATTTTTGTTCGGTTCGGCAATGGTTTTTTCCATATGGTCCATGATATGCAAGCGGCCGCGCGTAGCTTGAGCGATAGCTTGACGCAAGATGTCCAAAGGAATACCCGTTTTAAGTTTTACGTCCATTTGGAAGGCCGTAATACCCTGACGGGAACCGGTTAATTTGAAATCCATATCGCCCAAGTGGTCTTCTAAGCCCATAATATCGGACAATACGACAAATTTTCCGTCACCAGAGATGGCACCCATTGCAATACCGGAGCAGGCCGCTTTCATCGGCACGCCGGCATCAAACAAGGATAAAGAACCACCGCATACGCTGGCCATAGAGGAGGAACCGTTAGATTCCATGATGTCAGACACCACGCGAATGGTGTACGGGAACTCAGCCTCGCTGGGGATCAACGGCAATAACGCTCTGCGAGCTAACTCACCATGACCGATTTCGCGGCGACCGGGACTGCGGTCCGGTTTGCACTCACCTGTGGCAAAACCGGGGAAGTTGTAATGCAACATAAAGCGTTCATAGCTGGTTTCATCCAAGCCTTCCACCATTTGTTGATCGTCAGGTGTTCCCAACGTGGCAACGGCTAAAGATTGGGTTTGACCACGTGTAAACAAGGCAGAACCATGAACACGAGGCAAGAGACCTACCATAGAACTTAAAGGACGAATTTCGTCCGGTTTGCGGCCGTCTACACGTACATTTTCATGAAGAACCATATTGCGGGATTCTTCATACATAATGTTTTCTAAGGCAAAGGCAGCATAGGTAGCAGCATTATCGCCATAGTTAGCGGTCAATTCTTCAGTGAAAGAGGCTTTGAGCTGAGCAACCTGCAAATCGCGGGTTTGTTTGTCAGCAAAAGCATGTAAGATCTTTTTGGCTTCTTCGCGGAATTTGCCGTTAGCCAAATCAGCCACTTCTTGCGGCAATTTTTCTACGGTGTAGGCAAATTTGGGCTTTCCGGCCAATTCACGCAATTTGAGCTGTACGGCGCAAAGTTTGTCAATTTCCGGTTTTGCCACTTCCATTGCTTTGATGATGGCTTCTTCTTCTACTTCTTTAGCACCGCCTTCTACCATCAAAAGACCTTGAGCAGAACCGGCGATGACTAAATCCATATCGCCTGCTTCTTCTTGGGCTTTGGTAGGGTTGACGATGTACTCACCGTTTACGCGGCCAATGCGCACAGCGGCTACGGGCTCGTTAAACGGAATAGAAGATACCACAAGGGCAGCGGAAGAAGCGAGTACGCTTAAAATATCGGCACCGCGTTCTTCTTCGTAAGAAAGCACCATAGCCGTGACGTTGGTTTCGCAAGCAAAACCTTCGGGGAAAATCGGGCGTAAGGTGCGGTCAATAATACGAGAACAAAGAGTTTCTTTTTTGCTGGCGCGGCCTTCACGTTTGAAAAATCCACCCGGAATTTTGCCGGCAGCATAAGTGCGTTCTTTGTAATTTACGGTCAAAGGCATGAAATCAGACAAGCCGGGTTTTTGCTCTTTGGTACTGACGGCGGTGGCTAATACTTTAGTATCACCCAAAGTGGCCATAATAGCACCGTCAGACTGTCTGGCAATTAAACCGGTTTGCAAGGTAATTGTCTGACCGCCGACTTCCACTTCTACGGAGTGGATGTCAAAATTATGGTTAAAATTTTCCATTTAAATTATTTCCTCAATTTGAGTTCTTTGGTCACTTGCTGATATTTTTCGAAGTCAGATTTTTTCAAGTAAGCGAGCAAGCGTTTGCGTTGTCCAACCAATTTGTTTAAGCCGCGTTCACCGGCAAAGTCTTTCGGATTGGATTTGAGGTGGTTAGAAATGTAGCTGATGCGTTCGGTAATCAAAGCAATTTGCACAGCAGCAGAACCGGTATCGCCGGGTTTGCTTTGAAATTTACCAATAATATCTTTTCTGTCTTGTAAAGAAAGTACCATCTTATTTTACACTTAGGTTGAAGACTAATAACGACCAAGCGTACCATCACCTTAGGTCACGCCGAGCCGAAGTCCAACCTTCTCCTTTTTTAATATTTTTACAACACTACAGATTTATTATACAAAAAAATACCCCTTGTAGGGGTAGAATTATTATACAGAAAGGAAAGAGTTTGAAAGTTTAAACTACAAGGCCACAGATAAAGCAAGCATTCTCTGCATTTCTGCTTTCAATAATCTGCTTGTAAAGGATAGGTTTGAGACAGTGTGAAATCTGCAATGGAAATGGCCTTTTAAAAATCAAGAATTTCTGCAAAGATCGTTTTTCTGTCTAGATTTATCTTACCATAATGAATGTACACAGAACAATAAATTTATGCAAAAATGCCTGCCGTTTATATTCGGCAGGCATAACTTTTAGGAGGAGATATGAAGGATAAAATTAACTAAAAATGGCTCCCAAACATACAGCGGCATAACGCTCTGTATTATATAGTTCTATATCACTTAACGTTCTGAAATCTTGAAATTCATGTTTCACCCAAGAAATTTCCCGCTCCAAACGTTTTTTCTTTGTGATTTGTATCTTGCGTGTTAAAAAGAACTTTTCCATATTTGCACCCCACTTTTTTCAAACTCGTTTTCGTTATACCATATCCTAACTTTTCTATCTTTTTAACAACAGGGTCATTAGACCCAAACGGAGATATTTTTTGGGCCTAATAAAAAATATGTAATAAGGCCCATAAAAAAACAGGTAGGACCCAGATGATTTTTGGGCCATTGGACCTAAAGAAGAAAAAGACTTTATTTTAAATAGGAAATATAATACAATATGAGAGTGCAAAACCTGTTTTACGGGGTGGCTGTCGTCGTCCCGCACGCTATATATTTATGGAGAAAAGAAAAACATGGTAAAGAAAACTGCAAAAAAGACCGCAAAAAAAGTTGTAAAATCTGCGGCAACGAAAATGGTGTACGCTTTCGGCGGCGGTAAAGCTGACGGAAACGGTAAAATGAAAGAATTGTTGGGTGGTAAAGGGGCCAACTTAGCCGAAATGGCAGGCCAATTAAAACTCCCCGTCCCTCCCGGATTTACGATTACCACCGAAGTTTGTACCTACTACTGGAATAACAAAAAATCCTATCCCAAAACCTTAAAAGCTGATGTAGAAGCCAACCTCAAAAAAGTTGAAAAAATTACCAAAAAAGAATTCGGTTCCGAAAAAAACCCCCTCTTGGTCTCCGTTCGCTCCGGCGCTCGTGCTTCCATGCCGGGTATGATGGAAACCATTTTGAACATTGGTTTGACCGAAAAAACTATTCCGGGTATGATTGCCAAAACCGGTGATGAACGCTTTGTTTATGATGCATACCGCCGCTTAATTATGATGTACTCCGACGTAGTAATGGAAAAAGCCGCCGGTATTGAGCCCAAAGACGGCGAAGGCATTCGCAAAATTTTAGATGGCAAATTAGGTGACTTGAAAAAGAAACTCGGCGTCACCGATGATACCGCCATTCCGGCCGAAGAACTCAAAAAATTATGCGTAGAATTTAAGAAAACGGTTAAAAAAGTATTGGGCAAAGAATTTCCCGACAATCCGAATGAACAATTGTGGGGTGCCATTGGTGCCGTATTTGCCTCTTGGAACGGTAAACGCGCCATTGCCTATCGCAACATTGAAAACATTCCGCACGATTGGGGTACTGCCGTAAACGTGCAAACGATGGTATTCGGTAATATGGGTGAAAACAGTGCTACCGGCGTAGCCTTTACCCGCAACCCCGGTAATGGTGACAGCCATTTCTACGGAGAATATTTAATCAATGCTCAAGGTGAAGACGTGGTGGCCGGTATCCGCACCCCTTCTCCGATGAACAAATGGTCTTCTAATGCTCACTCTGCCCACTTGCCTACCTTAGACAAGACCATGCCGAAAGCATACAAAGAACTTGATGCTATCCAAAAACGCTTGGAAAAACACTTCCGCGATATGTTGGATATTGAATTTACCATTGAAAACGGCACCTTGTGGATGTTGCAATGCCGCGTAGGCAAGCGCAACGGTACCGCTGCTGTGCAAATGGCCTTAGACATGCTTAAAGAACGCCTTATCAATAAAGAAACGGCTGTTTTGCGTGTGACGCCGGCTCAATTGGGCGAATTGTTGCTCCCTGCCATTGATCCTAAAGCCGAAGCCAATGCCAAACCGGTGGCCAAAGGTTTGCCGGCCGGCCCTGGTGGTGCTTGCGGTGTAATCGTTTTCAATTCTGACGATGCCATTAAATTGCAATCTCAAGGCAAAAATGCCATTTTAATCCGCGAAGAAACCAACCCTGAAGATATTGAAGGTATGCGCGCTGCTGCCGGTATTTTGACCCAACGCGGCGGTATGACCTCTCACGCTGCCTTAGTGGCTCGCGGCTGGGGTAAATGCTGTATCGTAGGTTGCAGCGAATTAGAATTAGATACTGCTAAGAAAACCGTTAAGATGGGTGGTAAGACCTATAAACAAGGTGATAGCATTACCTTAAATGGTACCCGCGGTTGGGTATATGACGGTGCTTTGAAAATGTTGGAAGCCGGTGAAGGAAACAAAAACTTGGCCGCTTTCCTCAAATTGGCTGACTCTATCCGCACCATGAAAGTTCGCGCCAATGCCGACACTGCTGAAGATGCTGCCAATGCCCGCAAATTCGGTGCGGAAGGTATCGGTTTATTCCGTATCGAACATATGTTCTATGGCAAAAACTCCGAAGCCCCGTTGTTCATCTTGCGCAAAATGATTTTGGCCGGCAGTGAAGAAGAACGCAAAGCCGCCGTTAAAGAGCTTTTCCCGTTCATGAAAAAATCCATCAAGGAAACCATTAAAGCGATGGCTCCGTACAGTGTCACCATTCGTTTGATGGATCCTCCCTTGCATGAATTCGTGCCGACCTTGTCTGCTAAACAACAAGAATTGGCTAAAGCCTTAAAGATTTCTATGCCCACGTTCCAAGAACGTGCCGCCGGCTTGCATGAAGTAAACCCGATGATGGGTCACCGCGGTATCCGCTTGGGTGTCACCTATCCGGAAATTACCGAAATGCAGTCTCGCGCTATCTTTGAAGCTGCTGCCGAATTGATTAAAGAAGGTGTAAAGGCTGTACCGGAAGTGATGATTCCGTTAACTTGTGATGTAAACGAAATCGTAAAACAAAAAGCCATTATTCGCCGCGTATATGAAGAAGTGGTAGCCAAAACGAAAGTAAAAAAATTAAACTACTCAGTCGGCACCATGATTGAAATCCCGCGTGCGGCGGTACTCGCTTATGAAGTAGCCGGCGAAGCCGACTTCTTCTCCTTCGGTACGAACGACTTGACCCAAATGACCTTTGGTTTCTCCCGCGATGATATTGGATCCTTCTTGCCTGAATATTTGAAACAAGGCATCTTAGAAGCCGATCCGTTCCAAACCTTGGATCAACGCGGTGTAGGTATGCTCATTCAACATGCCGTCACTGAAGGCCGCGAACAGAAACCGAATCTCAAAGTAGGTATCTGTGGTGAACATGGCGGTGACCCCGAAAGTGTGGAATTCTGCCATCGTGAAGGTTTTAGCTATGTTTCCTGCTCTGCCTTCCGCGTACCTATAGCCCGTTTGGCTGCTGCTCAAGCTGCTGCTAAAGACGTATTGGCTAAGAAAAAATAAGTTGTTTTAAATCCCAAAACCCCTTGCTGATGCAAGGGGTTTTTTGTATTTTAAATAATAAATTTGTTTGGAGACGTGATGCCTGATGAAAAAGGTAAAAGATTTAATGGCGCTTCTGTTTTGGGGAGTTGTGGGCGGAGCGCTTTTTTGATTTTTTCTTTTATTTTTTTCCATGAGGATTGCCTTCCATAAAAAAATCTTCCGCTACAGAAACCGGCCGATATGACAGAGCATTACTTTCTGCTTTTAGTATTTTTGTCACAAATTCAAGAGGAACCTTTTAAGTGATTTAATAATGAAAAGGGGTATTTACCACGCTTTAAATATTTACTAAAATATACAAATGAAGCCTTTTCCCATTATTATTTCATCTCCTTCCGGTGGCGGTAAGACTACTGTGGTGGAGCGTTTGTTAAAAAAAGACAAGACGCTTTCTCGCGTTGTGACGGCTACGACGCGTGCTCCGCGTACGGGAGAAAAAAATGGAAAAGACTACCATTTTTGGACGGAAAAACAATTTCTTACTGCTGTAGAAAAGGGACAGATGTTGGAGTGGGCCAAAGTACATGTAAATTACTATGGTATCCCCAAAAAATCTGTAGACGGACTGGTGAAGCAGGGGCTTTGTCCGGTATTGGTAATAGATGTGCAAGGCGCTAAAACCGTATCGGCTAAGTATCCTCAGGCGGTTAAAATTTTTATTTTACCCCCCAGTTTAGAAGTGTTAAAGGAGCGCATAGCTTCTCGTAAAGATAACACACAGAACGTTGAAGTACGTTTAAAAACGGCTAAAAAAGAGTTAAAAGAGATTGCGCATTATGATTATGTTGTCTTAAATGACGACTTGAAAAAAGCGGTAGCTGATACTTTTGCTATCATTAAAGCGGAACAACTCAAAACCGTTCGAAATTTAAAAGATTTAAAACAATCCAAAGTTATTTAGAGGGAGCAAGAAATGGCTAACAATAAAATTGAAAAGAAGTTTGAGTCCGAACTTATGAACTTTGACGGAGATCGCTACGACGTGGTAGTATTGGCCTCCATCTGGGCAAAAGAACTTAAAAAACAAGCTGAATATAAAAATCAACCTCATGCTGTGGTCATCAAAGTAGCTTTAGATGATATTTTATCTGGCAAAATGAGCAAAGATGCCGTTTTGGAAATCAGCCGCCAAAATTTGGAAGCTGAACTCAAAGCTCAAGAAGAAGCCCGCAGAGAGGCTGAACGCAAAGCCAAAGAACCCATGAGATTATAATCATGAAAGATAGCGTGCGTGCTTTGGCAGCGGAATTCAAACAATTCCTCTCCACTCGGCAAGAAGACGATTTGACGCCGGCGGCCTTTTCTCAGGCCGCCGCGCACGTATCTGAGCCTAAAGCCGCACCTACTACTGCAGAATCTCAACCTCATTTAACTATTGAATTTGCCAGAGTTGCCAAGAAATCTGCACCATCTACCACTTCTTCTGCGGCAGCTGTTGCTTCTCAGAGCACGCCTGCGGCAGTTGAACCCGTTTCTGATTTATCTACTTCAAGTAAGGAGTCTTCTTCCATGACTGCTGCAGAAAAGCAAAAAATTTTAGACCAAATTGCCGAAGAAATAAAGGCTTGTAGACGTTGCCCATTGGGTTCTGCGCGCTTGAATGCAGTGCCGGGAGAAGGGAAGCCGAATGCCGCCTTAATGTTTATTGGAGAAGGGCCTGGTTTTGATGAAGACCACAAAGGACGTCCGTTTATTGGACGGGCGGGGCAATTGCTCGATAAAATGATAGCGGCTATGGGTCTTAAGAGAGAAGATGTGTTTATTGCCAATATTGCTAAGTGTCACCCGATGGTAAATCCGGAAAATCCGCAAGCGCATGGTAATGACCGCGCACCCAATGCCGGCGAAATAGCCGTTTGTCGCAAATTTATTGAAAGGCAAATTGCTGCGATCTCTCCTAAGTATGTAGTGGCTTTGGGAAGCGTGGCCGCTAAAGCATTGATTAGCGATACGAACTCTCTGGGGGCATTACGCGGTAAATTTCACACCTTACACTTAGACAGTGTAGAACTAAAAAAACCTGTCAAAATTATCGCCACTTATCACCCTGCTGCTTTGCTGCGCAATCCGAATTGGAAGAAAGATGCTTGGGCGGATTTGCAAATGGTTATGGCAGAGATGGGACTGAAACGTCCGCAATAGGGCCGATTATGTTTTGTAAAGTTGTTTTTGATGTTCCCTTAGATAGAGATTTTGACTATTTGGTACCTGCCGAATTGGAAAGCAAAGTAAAAGCCGGTGTACGCGTGAGCGCTCCTTTTGGACGCATGTTAACGACCGGACTGATTACCGCCGTTTCCGACACTACTTCTTTGCCTGATAATATATTGATGAAAGAAATTGCTTGTGTTTTAGATGAGAAACCCGTTTTTGGTTCGGATTTGTTTTCTTTGGCACAGTTTATGAAAAAAACATGGGGTGGCCCTATCGGGCAAATTTTATTTGCATTGGTTCCCCCCCAAGCATTTTTCAAAGTGAATCAACCAGAATCTTTGGCAGAAATGAAGTTTTTATCTGCTCCCTTTTCTTTTACCGATGAACAAAAAAAGACTCTGAAACAACTATCTTCTTATTTAAATAACGGTTATCATAGCGCATTATTATCAGGTCCTTTTAAAAGTGGCAAAACGGAAGTGATTTTAACATTGGTAGAAGAAGTATTGAGAGGTTTTGGACAGGCTTTGCTTACTTTGCCTGACGTAATATCAGCTAAAAACTTCGCTGAAATATTGGAAAAAAGATTTGGAAAAGAATATGTTTTTTGTTGGCACAGTCGTATGCTGCTAAGCCAAAAGAAAAAAATTTTCTCACGTGTGTCCAATGGCCTGCCTTGTTTAATTGTTTCCGCACGATCCGGAGGCTTGTTGCCTTTTAAAAATCTTCGTTTGGCTGTTATGTTGGAAGAAGAAAATGATAATTACAAGCAAGAAGAAAATAAACCTTATTTTCATTTGAGAGATTTACTTAATTTCCGAGCGAAACAGCATGAATCTCTCTTTATTGCTTGTTCTGATACCCCTTCTTTAGATATGCTCTATTGCCAACAGCAAAAAGAGACGGAACATTTTTCTTTCCACAAAGTCTTTGCAGAGAAAGATGCTTCTTTTCAATGGAAAATCACTCCTAAAAAAGGCGATAAATCTTGCTTACTTTCGGACTTTCTAATCCAAGAATTAAGTGAGAATTTGGAGCAGAAAAAAGCCTCTTTGATTATTTTAAACCGTCGTGGATATTCCAACGCCTACTATTGTTTAAATTGCGGTACTTATGCCAAATGTCAAGGATGCGGTGCGATTTTGGCGTGGGAAAAATCTGCCATTGGGGAAGATTACTTAATTTGTAAGAAATGCGGTAAAAAGTATGATTTAAATCAAACCTGCCCGAAATGTCAAAATAAAATTTTTAGGTCACGCGGTGGCGGAACTCAAAAAATCGTTTCCGAACTGAACAAACTTTTCCCGACGATGCGTGTGTTGCGCTTGGATTCCGATACCTTGAAAAAGAAGGATGATCAGGGGCATTTGGCTACTGCTATGCTAGATAAAGGTCAGGCGGATGTTGTTGTGGGTACGCGACAGGCTTTAGAAGTAGCTTTGTCTTCTCGTATCACATTGGCGGCTGTGGCAGATGCAGACTTGGAGTTGGACAGTCCGGATTTCCGCTCATCAGAAAAATTTGGGCAGTTATTATTTAAACTTAAAAACCTTTTATCTACACGCCACAATGGTCGTTTGATTATTCAAAGTTCTTCTGCAGATATTTATCCGTTTGAGGCACTTTCAGAAGGATACGATACCTGCGCGCAAGAGGAAATGTTGGCAAGGGAGAGTTTCGTTTACCCACCTTTTATCAAACTCGTGAAAGTGTTAATTAAAAGCAAGGATCCAACCTTATTAAAAGCCGAGACCGCCCGCCTTATGAGCGAGGCTGCACCTTTGGTTTGCGAAACATTGGGGCCTGTTCGTACCGGTAAAAAAACAGATGTGCTAAAAAAACAATATCTTTTATTTAAAACCAACCCCTCACAATATGAAGCACTGATCAGCGTGTTGGACCGATTAAACCCCTCTAAACAAACTGATTTTAAATTAGTAGCAGATCCGTATGATTTCTATTAAGGAAAAAGACATAGATTTGAAATTATAAATTTTTCCCTACGCGCGTATATGGTAAAATAGAATAAGATCTACTTTAATGGAGGAGACAAAAATGAAAAAATATATCAATAGGGTTTTTTCTTGGAATGGAGAAGCTGGCCGAAAAGAAATGATCGGTATGAGTTGTATTTGTTTATTGGGTCCTATAGGATTAGCAATTGCTTTAACCGTTCTTAATAAAGTGTTAACGTTTTTGTTCGAAATTCCTTCTTTTTCTTCCATCATTAATGTTTTGGTATTTTTTCTATTCATATTGGGTGTAATTGGTTTTCTTTTTGTTTCTGCCAGAAGATTGCGCAACATCGGTTGGCCGTCTTTTCTTGCGTTTGTTTTTTTAATTGCTTCTTTCATACCTTTTTTGGGCCAAATACTCATCTTGTTATTATGGGTGCTGCCGGCCGGTAAAAATAAAAATCCCCAACCTTACTCTCCCACGTATTTTTCAGTAAATATTATCTCGTCTCTTTCGATATTGCTGTTTCCTGTAGTATTGCTTTTTCTATTGACTGCTTTGGCTAAATATTTCCCGGAAAAAGCAAGCCAATTTCCTGCTGTAAAAAAAGAATTACAAATACAAAAAGATTTAAAAAATCAAACATTAAATAATAAATATTTTTAGAGGATAATTATGACGATTGAAGAACAAATTTCTTTTTTAACACGCGGTTGTGTAGACATCGTAAATGTTGAAGGACTACAAAAAAAGTTAGAAAGTGGTAAAAAACTAAAAGTTAAACTTGGCTGTGACCCTACCAGCGCCGATTTGCATTTGGGACACAGTGTGGCTCTTTCTTTGCTTCGTCGCTTTCAGGACTTAGGTCATACAGCGGTGCTAGTAATTGGGGATTTTACCGCCGCAGTAGGGGATCCCTCCGGCAGAGACTCAACCCGTCCGGTATTGGGCAGAGAACAAATTTTAGAAAATGCCAAAACCTATACGGACCAAGCCTTCAAAGTTTTAGATCCGCAAAAAACTGAAATTCGTTTTAACAGTGAATGGTTAGACCCTTTTGTCAGTGGGAAAGAATTGTTGCAAACCTTACAAAAAGTGACGGTTGCTCAAGTATTGGAAAGAGATGACTTTAAAAAACGTATGGCTGCCGGAAGTCCTATCAGCATGTTGGAAGTATTATACAGCCTGTTTCAAGGTCAAGATTCCGTCGCTTTAAAGGCCGATGTGGAACTTGGCGGGACGGACCAAATTTTCAACTTACTCGTCGGCCGTCAATTACAAAAACAAAACGGTCAAGAACCGCAAGTGGCTATTACCGTTCCGTTGTTAGTAGGTACGGACGGAGTGAAAAAGATGTCTAAATCTTATGGAAACTATGTCGGTTTAAATGACGCCCCCAACGATATGTTCGGTAAGTTAATGTCAGTTTCTGATGAATTGATGTTAAGTTATTATGAACTGTTAACATCTGAAGATTTGGCAACCGTAAAAACCTTACACCCGATGGAAGCCAAAAAACAATTAGCCGGTTTATTAACTCAGCGTTTTCATGGAAAAGAAGCGGCTTTGGCAGCGCGTGAAAATTTTGAAAAGGTATTTTCTAAAAAAGAAAATCCTGATGACATGCCCGTTCTCAAACCGCAAGATGCAGCGATGCTTTCTGCTGTTTTGTTCCAAGCCGGTGCTGCTCAAAGCAAAAATAAAGCCCGGGCTTTAATTGAGCAGGGGGCCGTTCGCTTAAATGGTGAAAAACTTCTACAAGATACCCCCCTCTCCTTCAAAGACGGTGATGTCTTGCAAGTAGGTAAAAGATCTTTCTTTAAACTCTCTCATTAAGGTAATCAATGAAAAAGCGCATACTTCTTTTTTCCCTGTTTACTGTCGTGATCATCACGGCGTTTGCGCTATTTATTAAATTACATTACTTTCAAGAGGGTACTGCGGTTGTTTTTGAAATCAAACCCGGTCAAACTGCCGGGCAAGTGGCCTATCAACTTAAACAAAAGGGTATTATTAAGAGCACCACTTGGTTTAAGTTGATTTTAAGGTTATCTGCCTCCGCCTCTGATTTAAAAGCCGGAAAATATGATTTGCGCACGAACATGCCTGCCGAGTCGGTATTAAACTGCATCAAAAGCGGTCAATGCCTGCATCTAACCAAACTGACTACATTGGAAGGTTGGAGAAGTGAAGAAATAGCGGAGATGTTGGCCGAAAAAAATATTACAGATCCTCGTGTTTTTTTGGATATTGTGCGCAAACGTCAATTGGAAGGATACCTTTTCCCTTCCACCTATCATTTTTCCGAAAACACCCCTGCATGGGCCGTAATTGATGCTATGGTAAACCAATACAACAGAAAGATAAAACCGCTTTTTAAACAGTATCCTACGCATTTATCGGAAAAAGAAGTATTGACTGTGGCATCTATTGTGGAGAGAGAAGCCATTTTTCATGATGAGCGTCCCAAAATTGCAGCTGTTTATTTAAACCGTTTAAAAATAGGAAAACGCCTTGAAGCGGACCCTACGGTACAATATGCGTTAGGTTTTAATTTTAGGGAAAACCGCTATTGGAAAAAAGGGCTGACCTACCGGGACTTAAGAAACCCCTCTCCTTACAATACGTATCGTCACGGCGGTTTGCCTCCGGGACCGATCGCCAACCCAAGTTATGAATCTGTAAAAGCGGTTTTAAACCCTCAGCCGGATTTTGATGCTATTTACTTTGTGGCTGACAACACCGGACGACATGATTTTAGCCGTACTTATAATGAACATATTTTAAAGAAAAATAAATATCGCAGAAAAAAATAATTAATAAAAACCCCATTAAAAAATGGGGTTTTTATTTAAAGGCTTTTTAAGATTTCTGAAATTCTTTCAGAAGCAGTCATCGGATTGGGTAAATCCAATTTAGAAAAGTTCTCCTTCATATTTTGCAAAGTAGAGTTATTAGGAGCATTTAAAATGCGGTCCATTACCGTATAAAGTTCTTTTGTTAAATCTCCTCTCTCCTCTATCAAAGAAGCGCACCCCACACTTTGCAATACTTTGGCATTATAAAACTGATGATTGGCCGCCGCCGTCGGCAAAGGAACCAAAATAGCCGGTTTTTGACAGTACATCAGCTCCGCCAATGTGCCCGCCCCACTACGACAAACCGCCAAATCACAAGCATGAATTAAGTCATAAATTTCATTGGAATAAGGCAATACAAGGACCCGGTTTGTTTTTCCATATCGATTGGTAATGGTCTGATACCAGCGTTCGCCACTGATATGGATAAATTGGATTTGCTCATTTTCTGCTACTAACTGCTTGACGGCATCAATTAAAGCAAAATTTAAGGCTTTTGCTCCCTGACTTCCACCAAAAAGCAAAACCGTTTTATACTGCGGATTAAGCCCTAAATTCTCCAACACTTTTTCTTTATTTACCTTTTCAGCAAATTCAGGACGGATAGGTGTGCCTACCAGTTGGCTATGGCGAATTTTTTTATTGACCGGAAGCCCTAACATAAACAGATCCGTAAAAACAGAACAAGCCTTATTGGCCAAACCGATTTTGGTGTTGGAATCATGTACAGCCGTTTTAACTCCTTTTAAATGAGCCGAAAAAATTAAAGGAAAAGAAACATATCCCCCCGTACCGACGGCTACATCCGGCTTAAATTTCTCCACCAAACGTTTGGTGTGTGCCAGTGCCTTACAAAGTTTTAGTAAAAAAGAAAAATATTTAAAAATATTTAACGTACGAGGAAATGCGCAAAAATCAATTTCTTGATATTTTAATTTGTGTTCTTCTAAAACTCGAACAGCAGGATCATTTTTGCGCACGATAAATAACACACTACAGTCTTGTTTGTTGAGTAAGCGGCCCAAAGAAAAACCGGGATAAAAATGTCCCCCCGTTCCGCCGGCAGCGATTAAGAAACGTTTATTCATACTATCTATTCCTATTTTTATAACTTGTAAAATCGTCTTGATAAGATTGTTTGGGTTGCGATTCACTGGCGGCCATATTAACCATAATCCCCATCATCACTAAAGTCATAATTACAGAAGACCCGCCATATGAGAAAAACGGCAAAGCGATCCCTTTCGTCGGCAATAGACCGATAGCCATTCCCATATTAAAGAATGCTTGCAAACAAATTGTTAAAGTAAGACCAAAAATAACCAAACTATGAAAACTATTCTTAGCAATACGAGCCAAAGAAATACCACGTGTCAGCAGCCAACAAAAAAGGGCCAAAACAATGAGAACCCTAAACAGGCCTAATTCTTCACACATGATAGAAAAAATGAAGTCTGTATGAGCCTCCGGTAAATATTCAAGTTTAAGTTCGCTGTTTCCCAATCCTTTACCAAACCAACCGCCTGAACCTACGGCCATAAAGGACTGTACTAACTGATATCCGGACGTGGAGGCCGTTGCTTCCGGATTTAAGAATGAAAGGACCCTCTCTAAACGATAGCGGTAAAAAATTAATTGATGCAAAATCAGCGGAACAGAACATAACCCTAAAAACACTAAGTGTTTAATATTGGCACCGGCTACAAATAAAAGTGCCACTACTACCGCTGCCATGAGCATTGGAGTTCCCAAATCAGGAGCCAATCCCATCAGAAAAAAGGTGATTGCCGTTATTAAAAGTGGCTTAATCAACATTTTCCAATTCTTCCCCAGCCTGCCTTGAACAGTGCTTAGGTAATTGGCTATATAGATGACCAAAGTCACCTTTGCAATTTCTGACGGTTGTATATTAAAAGGGCCTACATCTATCCAGCGATGCACATTGGCTATCGGCTCTGTAAACAAAACCGCAATCAACATAGCCCAAGTGCCGTACATTAGCCAAATAGGTTTAATGATTTGCTGTAATTTGCCATACATTTGAGACAGAAACAAAGCTGCCAAAATACCGATGGTGTCAAAAATTACTTGACGGGTAAAAAATCCGGCCGAATCAAAAGCGGAAGAAGAATAGGTAAAAATCAACCCTCCGCACACAAAGGCAAAGGTAATAAAAGCCAATGTTTTGTCAATTTGCATAAAATGCCAACCTTTGGAGAGGTTGTTTTGTTTGTGTGCGGACGTGGCGGATTTAAACAACGTATTCCGCCTTGTTGCCATGGGTCTTTTGGCTTTTGATTTAGAAAATAATTTTGGCATATATTAACGTATCTTTAAAGAAGCTAAAGAGAGCAGCATTAACATCGCTCCCATGATCCAAAAACGTACAATTACTTTTGATTCAGGTACACCACATAATTCAAAGTGATGATGAATCGGGGCCATTTTGAATAAACGTTTTCCGCGTGTTAATTTAAAATATCCCATTTGCATCATCACTGACAACGTTTCCAATACAAAAATTCCACCGGCAATCGGCAACAGAAGCTCTTGTTTTACGCACAAGGCGGCCGTTCCCAAAACTCCGCCCAAAAATAAAGAGCTGGTATCTCCCATAAAGACACTGGCCGGATAGGCATTAAACCATAAAAAGCCTAAACATGCCCCCACCAATGCACCTAAAAATACAGTAATTTCCCCCGCACCTGGTACATAGATAATTTTTAGATAATCTGCAAAGTTGATATTGCCGGCTAGATAAGCAAATACGGCATAAGTAATAGCGGCAAAAACCATACATCCGGCTGCCAAACCGTCCAAGCCATCCGTTAGGTTGGTGGCATTAGAGGACCCCACAATTACCAACATGGAAAAGGCAAAATAAAATACAGATAAATCCACAAAAGCCTTGCTCATATAGGGAATTAACATAGCAGTAGTGTACTGCCCATTAGGCGGATTCATGGCCAAATAGGCCACAACTACAATAGCCGTAAACAATTGAATGGTTAGTTTAACAGAGGAGGCGATTCCCTCCGGATTTTTCTTTACCAATTTGGTGTAATCATCTAAAATACCGGCAAAGGCTAAACTAATAGTGGTAAATAACATTAGCCCGATATAGGCACTGTCCAGTCTGGCCCATAGCAACACACTGAGCAACAGACTTACCAAAATCAGCAGTCCGCCCATCGTGGGGGTACCATTTTTGCTTAAGTGAGAGGCCGGCCCATATTCTCGTTCAATTTGTTGAATTTTAAAAGAACGAAGTTTAGCAATCAAGCTAGGTCCAAAAACAAGAGAAATCAAAAACGCAGTGGCAATTGCTCCTCCGGTACGGAAAGTAATGTAGTTAAAGATATTTAAGAAACTTAAATCATCTTTAAATAAAGACAAGTAATATAGCATGGTTTTTTAAATCTCCTTGAGTATTTTTTCAAAATTCATACTGCGAGAGGCCTTTAACAAACAGGTCCCCCCGCGTTTATCCAGCAGTCCTTTTAACATTGGGATCCATTCATTCGGATTTTCGGCATAATGCAAATTTACCGAAGTGTTATCCTTTAAAATATCGGCGGCATAACCCATTTCTTTTCCGGCTAAAAAGGCATATTCTATTTGATTATCCAAAATCCAACGGGCAATTAAACGATGAAAATCTTTGGAAGTTTCTCCCAATTCTTTCATGTCTCCCAAGACGGCAATACGCGGGGTATTTGTATCCCGTCCCAAAATTTGTAAAGCATTTTTCATGCTGGCAGGATTGGCATTATAGCAATCTAAAATAAATTGCGTATTATCTCGTTTAAGCCGTTCCATACGCATCGGCATAGGCACGTAGGCCTGCAATCCTTTTTGGATATCGTCCATAAATAATCCCAAAGCGATGGCGGCAGCACAAGCGGCGGCAGCATTTAATTTATCATGTCGTTCCAATTTTAAATCAAACACATAAGCCGTATCTTTGTATGTAAAAGAAAATTGTTCCGTTTCCAAAATATGCAAGTCTGCCCTATCTGAAAAACCAAAACTGATAGATTTGCCTTTATACGCTGCCAATCGGGACAGCATTTCATCATCTATATTGTACACCAAGCAACCGCCGGGAGCAATACAATCCACAATCTCCGTCTTTGTTTTATAAACCGTTTCCAAATCTTTAAAAAACTCTAAATGAGCAGCAGACACATTGGTAATTACGGCAACATCGGGCAAGGCTAAGGAGGCAATTTCGGCAATATCGCCCGGATGAGATGCCCCTAATTCAAAAATTCCATATTTATGTTTGTCTTGGATTTCTAATAAAGAAAAGGGCACTCCGAATTGATTATTAAAATTACCCATATTAGCCACTGTTTCACCGGCTTGTTGGCAAATGGATTTCAACATTTGTTTGGTGGTGCTTTTACCATTAGATCCGGTAATGGCAGCAATTTTAAGTGTACTGTTTTGACGGTGATATTTTGCCAAAGATTGAAGTGCGCGTAAGGTGTTGTCCACTTCCAAAACGGCTACATGATCCTTAGTGTTTGTGTAGCGGCCTTTTTCCACCACCACAAACTTGGCTCCTTTATCAATAACATCATCTAAAAAATCGTGCGCATCATGGCTTTGGCCTTTTAAGGCCCAAAACACATCACCTTGCGCAATCACGCGGCTATCGGTGACGAAAGAATTAATTTTATCTGTTTCTCGCCCTCCGGACAAAACTCCTTGCGTGATAGAAACAAGTTTATTTACCGTCAAATTCAACTTCATACTTTCTCCTTCCAATAATAAAAAAATCACTTTTCCTGTTCTTCTTCAGCCGGCTCTTGGGGTACGCCATACATAGCCAAAAGCCCTTCGGCCACTTGTTTAAATACCGGTGTAGCCGCCGTACCGCCGAAGGTATATTTAGCAGGATTATCCAACACAACCAAAATAGTAAAACGGGGGTCTTTGATAGGCGTAAACCCACAAAAAGAAACCACATGGTGTCGCTTGGCATAGCCACCTTCTTTGCTTAATTTTTCGGCGGTCCCCGTTTTTCCGGCCACACCGTAGCCGGCAATTTTAGCTCTTTGACCAGACCCTTCCAAAACCACGTGTTCCAGCACTTCTTTCATTATTTTTACTGTTTCCGGTTTTAATACGCGGCGTATCTTTTGTACTTTGGCCTTTTTTTCCACTTTGCCGTTGAAATATTCAATACGGTCCACAAGGTGCGGTTGCATTAAATATCCGCCATTGGCAATGGCAGAATAAGCGCCGATGAGTTGTATCGGAGTAAGTGATATGCCATAACCATAACCTTTACTGGCAGTGTCCACTTTTGTCCATTTATTATAAGGCGGCAGATACCCTTTTGATTCGCCATTAAAATTAATATCTGTTTTTGTACCGAAACCAAAGGCTTTAATATAATAAAAGAAGTTTTTTGCTCCCAATTCCAAAGCGATTTTCCCCGCTCCAATGTTGGAAGACAAGGCCATAATTTCAGGAATAGTTAGTTCATCTTTATCGTGTTGCTTATCTCTTACGGTGACACCGCGCGCCACTTCCCACTTACGTCCTTCCATGTCGATAGCATCATCAATAGATACCGCCCCTGCATCTAAGGCAGAAGCAACGGCTATTGTTTTAAAGGTGGAGCCTGGTTCATAAGTAAATTGGAAAGGCAGAGCCTGCCCGTCTTTACGAGGATAAGATGCAGAAGCCAAAATGCGCCCTGTTTTGGGTTCTTGCACCAAAATTAAGCCATGTTCCGGCGCATAATCAGCCACCGCTTGATCCAATGCTTTTTCGGCATAATACTGAGCCAAAGAATCAATGGTTAGATAAATACTTCCTACCGATTTTTCCTCTTTTAAACTGCGGTCGTAAATCACTTCTCCGCGTCCGCCGCGCTTGGCTCTGCGCTTGCTGATGTCTTGACTCAATTCATCATTAAACATTAATTCTATGCCGGAAAGTCCCAAATTTTTAGAGTTGGCTTCTCCCAAAATATCAATGGCACTGTCTCCGTAGGGGTGAATGCGCTCATATTCCGGAGTTAATTCTAGTCCTTGTCCCAAAGAGGTGCGCAAAACGGGCCTCATCTTCATATAGGTTTCAGGTTTTATTTTCTTTGCAACGAAGAAGAAATTTTTATGCTGATTCCACTTTTTTTCTATTTCTTTTTTAGTTAACCCCAAGTTTTCCGACAAAAACGCAATTGTTTTTGCTTTATCTTTGACATAACGTTTATTTACACCGCAAGAATGGGTGCGCACAGATTCCGCCAAAAAGTTCCCGTTCACGTCATAGATTTCCCCACGCAGGCGATCCTCTTTTAAGTAATTATAAATCGTACGGTCTGCCTTAGATGCAAACTCATCATGCAAAAAAGTTTGCATATAAAACAAGCGAATACCGATGGCCAAAGGCGCAAACAAACAAAGCATCCCGCATAATTTCATGCGTGCTTTAGTATTAAAGGAAAAAGGATTTTTCTTTCGAAACATATTAATTTTCCAACACTACGACATTTTGTGGCGGAGTACGCCGTAATTTTAATTGTTCTTGGGCTATTTCGCTTACGATTAAGGGACTTGATAAACGTGCATTTTCCAACTCTAAATATTGATTTCGCGCTTCTTTTACCTGTACTTCATTTTGTAATTTACCAATAGAACGGCCCGCACGATGAATTTCCACCCTCATCATCACGACTCCAAAAGCAAAAATAGCTGAAATAAAAACAATGATAAATACTCTCATATTCTTTCAATCACTCTTAATTTGGCACTTCGGCTGCGGCTATTGCTGCGTACCTCTTGATAACTGGGCACAATGACATGTTTATTAACCAATTTCCAAGCGCCGCCGGAGGCCAAATCTTTAAAATATTTTTTCACCAAACGATCTTCTAAAGAATGGAAGGTCAGCACAGCGGCCCGTCCACCCGCTTTAATAATATCGGGCAAGGTGGATACCACGCTTTCCACAGCCCCCAACTCATCATTCACAGCAATGCGAAGTGCTTGGAAAATTTGTGTAGCCGGATGGATTTTTCCTCTGCCTTTTACTACCTTTTCAACGATATTTTTTAATTTAAATGTAGTGTCTATGCGTCCTTCTCTGCGGCTGGCCATGATAGACATAGCGATGGCATGGGCATTTCTATCCTCTCCATATTCCACAAAAATACGCTCTAATTCGGCAAGGCCCCACTCATTGACTATCTTTTCGGCAGTTAAAGGGGCCGATAAATCAAAACGCATATCCAAAGGCCCATCTCTTAACAGGCTAAATCCTCTAGCAGGATTATCTAATTGATAAGAACTTAACCCTAAATCAAACAAAGCCCCATCAACCCCGTCAATTCCTTGTTTTTTCAGCACTTCGGCCGCTTGAGTATAAGAGGCATGGATAGCCGTCAAACGCGCATCTGCCACCCGTTCTTGCGCCATAGATAAGGCCTGTGAGTCCCGGTCAAAACCGAATATACGTGCTTGGGCAGAGAGCCTTTCCAAAAAGAATTTAGTATGACCGCCCAATCCTAAAGTGCCATCTATGTAAATGCCGTCTTTATTTAATAAAAGAAGTTCCGCTATTTCCGGAGCTAATATGGGAATATGCGTCCATTGTTGTTGCATTAAAATCCCCCTCTAAAACTGTTTGTGTCTACTTTTTTTAATTTAGGAATCACTGTTTTTTGTGGGTTTTTAACTACCGCTCTTGGCTGCTTTCTTACAGAGACCGTTTGGGTAGAAGATATTACTTCCGCCGGCAAGGGCCGTTTTTGATTAGACAAAAACAAATGTCCCTCTCCATGCTTAGCCAAATCATGCAGCCAAACATTCTGTAAAACGGATACTTTGGTAAAAGGCATGCCATAGGCTCTGTACAATGCTTGATAAATGGGAGTGCCCATCTTTAATTCATTACAAAAACGATAAAACTCATCCCTTGTCCGCTCATTGAGCAAATAATCAATAATGCTATAGGCCTGCGTATACCATAATTCTGCCTGATCAGTGGTTAAGTGCGATAAATCTTCCACTGTCACCATTTCCTCTAAAGGAATGTATCCTCCTCTTAAAATATTTCCGATACTATGGCCTATCCAGGCCGGTTTTTGACGGGTAGCATAAATCTGCATATAAACAGCCATTCCTTCAGAAAGCCAAAGCGGAGAAACAGAAGGCAAGAAATATCCATCAAAATATAAGTGCGTCAATTCATGCACAGATAACGGATAAAAATTTTTTCCTTCTATCACATACATGGTATCGGCACGCAAATCAGAAGCCGCACCGGACCACGGCGGACGTTTGGTGAACGTGGTATAAGTTTTCCTATCGCCAAAGAGCATGACCAAAATTTTATTAGGTTTAGATACCAAAGTAAAAGGAGTTAAATCCAACATTAAATTACCATGAATAGTATCTAACACACTTTTTAGTTTCTCCCCTACGGAGGAGTTTTCACGATAGATTAAATAATTAAAAGTTTCTCCCGTAGAGAAGCCCGGCGGTGGCGGCAACCAGCGCACTTTATTTTCTGCCCCTTTCGGTGCACGAAAAGCCGCCGGCACACCGATTACTTTATCTCGATTTTCATGAACAATCGATTCAACCCGTTCCAAACCGGAAATTAATTCTTTAAATTCTTTTTCCAAAACCTTTTTGTCTAGATTTTCTTCATGATAATCTTGAAACAACTCATCAAAAATCTCCTGAGAAATATCTTTCTTTTTCAAAACGGATTTATCAAAGGCATCTTTTTTATGACTGTCAATGGCTAAAATTTTGGCATAGGCCTCTTTTACGTCAACATCAAAATGACGCAAAATTGGAGGAGCTATCAGCACCGCTCCCAGCACCCACAACAAAATGGAAATTTGTTTTATGATATCCATTCTTTTTGAAATACCGCCAAAAAGCGTTCTTTATTTTCCTCCGGTAAAGTATACGCTACCGGAGTTTGTTTGCTTAAATTTAAGCGCGTTAATAAATCTTTTTTTGCTTCATGAGGGTCACTTTGATAAGGTATAAAAAATCCCCCCTCTTTTACACAAGGAGCAATCAAAGGCAAGATGTCATTGATTTGCCCCATTGCGCGCTCCGTCACAAAATCAAACGTTCCTACTTCTTTTTGTCCTAAACGGGCACAAGATACGGTCACATTTTGTAGTCCCAACTTTAAAATAGCCCAATTCATAAAAGAGCATCTTTTTTCCAAACTTTCTACCAATGTCACCTTAACCTGCGGTAATGTAATGGCAATAGTTAAGCCGATATATCCCGCTCCGGAGCCCATATCCGCTACAGAAAAAACGCCCCCTTGTGTTTTTTTGTTCAAAAAAGCAGCTGCACTTAACCCATCACATAAGTGACGCGAAAAAATTTCCTGCTTGGAACAAACACTAGTCAAATTTAAAAAATCTTTTTTTTGCCACACTAAATCAGCATACAAAGCCAATTTTTCTAAGGCATTGTCAGTTATGCTTAAACCGATTTTAAAGGCAAAATCACGCATTTTTTTCTGCATGTTTAAGCCTCCGAAAACGTTCAATATGAATAGCCAACAATTGGATATCGGCCGGTGTCACTCCCGGTATGCGAGAGGCCTGCCCCAACGTGCGAGGACATACGGCCTTTAACTTTTGTCTGCTCTCAATCAACAAACCTTTGACTGACGAAGGATCAAACCCTTCCGGAATAACGATATTATCAGATTGAGCCAACTTTTCGGCATCTTTTTTGTTGCGTTCGTAATAGCCCGAATATTTCTGATGTACTTCCACATGAAAACGAACCTTTTCGGCACTCCATGGGTAAAGGTCGGTTTCATCTATTTGATGATTTGGGTCCGCCTTTAATAATTCTACTTGTTTTTGGTAATTTTCAAAGGCCTTTTTGTATTTTGTATCTAATGTTCCCAGCGCAAAACCATGAGGACATAAGCGCAAATCGGCATTATCGTTTCTAAGCAAAATGCGGTACTCTGCCCGAGAGGTAAACATACGGTAAGGCTCATTGACCCCTTTGGTCACCAAATCATCTATCAAAACTCCGATGTAAGCCTCATCTCTGCGTAGCACAAAAGGTTCTTTATTTTGCGTCTTTCGGGCCGCATTCACACCGGCCACAAACCCTTGTCCGCCGGCTTCTTCATAACCGGTGGTTCCGTTCATTTGTCCGGCGCAAAACAACCCCGCAATCTTCTTGCTTTCTAAAGAAGGATAGAGGTCCATCGGATCGGCAAAATCATATTCTACGGCATATCCCGCCCGTGTAATAACGGCATTCTCCAAACCCGGTACAGAAGCCAACAATGCCCGTTGCACTTCTTCCGGCATACTGGTAGAAAACCCTTGAATATAATATTCTTGGGTATTGTTTCCTTCCGGCTCTAAAAATAACGGGTGAGATTTTACCTCCGGAAACTTTTTAGTTTTATCTTCTACAGAAGGACAATAACGCGGCCCTAATGCGGTAATATTACCGCTATACATGGCCGAACGTTGGAAATTCTCCCGCAAGATTTTATCTGTTTCATCAGTTGTACGCGTAATGTAGCAAGAGAGAAATTTACGCTTAGACTGCGTTTGATAATCCGTAAAATGAGAAATAGGTTGGAAAGGATTATCGCTGGGTTGCAGGCGAAACTTAGAAAAATCAATTCCCCGGGCATTAATTCTCATGGGAGTACCTGTTTTAAAGCGAATGATGTTAAGCCCTAATTTCTTTAAACTATCAGAGAGGTGATTGCTGGGCATGTCGTTATAACGACCGCCCGGAAACATAATTTCCCCGATATGAATCGTTCCACCTAAAAATGTACCCGTTGTCAGCACCACCGTTTTTGCACGGTAAAAAGTTTGACGCAGGGTGATAATGCCGCATACCCCTTTGTCATCGGTGGCTACTTCGGTTGCTTCGTCTTGAATAACGTCTAAATTATCTTGCAATTCTAGGGCATGTTTAAAATTAAATTGATAGTCTTTTTTATCGCATTGCACACGCGGAGAATGAACAGCCGGCCCTTTACCAGTATTGAGCAAATGGTAATGTACGGCAGCAGAATCTGTAATTAAACCCATCGCTCCGCCTAAGGCGTCTATTTCTCGCACAATTTGGCCTTTGGCAATACCACCGATAGAGGGATTGCAGGACATTTGGGCAATGGTATCTAAGTTTTGACTCATCAGCAAAGTTTTAGCACCGGTTTTTGCCGCTGCCAAAGCCGCCTCACAACCGGCATGTCCGCCACCTACAACAATGACATCATACATTTCTTTATATTCAAACATTTATTTACCCATGCAAAATTTAGAAAAAATAATTCCAAGTACATCATCGGGAGTCACTTCACCGATCAAATCTTTTAAAGCACCCAAGCAAGAGCGAATATGCTCAGCATATAGTTCCAACCCTGCTTGATATTTCAGTTGCACCAACGCGCTTTCCAGCTCCGTTTGTGCATGCAAGACGGCCTCATATTGGCGCAAGTTAGAAATCATTACCCCGTCTTGTTGTTCAAATTGTGGCGCGGAAACAAAAGATAAAATCTCTTTTTTTAATATGTCTAACCCTTGTCCGTTTTGACAAGAAACATAAACGGTTTTTAAGGCTTTTCCTTCCAAAGAGCAACGACCCTCCGGTGCGCGATCTGTTTTATTTAGCACCAAAATGACGGGTTTATTTTGTTTTTCCACATCTGTCCAAAGAGCCTGCTCCTCTAAGGTTAATTCTCTGGTTAAATCCGTCACAAACAACACCAAGTCAGCCTTTTCCATCGCGCGCAAACTGCGTCTCATACCTTCTTGTTCGGCAGGGTCTAAGGCATGTTCGCGGATACCGGCAGTATCGGTTAAAATAAATTTTTGCCCCTCCAAATCTAGGGTTTCTTCTACGGTGTCTCTGGTAGTGCCGCTTTGGTCTGCCACGATGGCCCGGTCAAAACCTACTAAAGCATTGAGTAAACTGGATTTACCGCAATTTGGCGCACCCACGATGGCTGTTTTTACCCCTTCTTTAATAAGACGTCCGACGGAAAAGGTATCTGCCAATTTGTTTAATACGTGGATTTGTTCTTGTAAAACAGTGGAGACATATTCTTCAGATAACGGAGTCATTTCTTCATCTACATCATCTAAACGCACTTCTATCTGCGCCAATAACTCCGATAAAGCAGATTTAATGTGGGTAAATTTTTCACTGAGTCTGCCATCTAAGGAAGAAAGGGCTAAATCATGCGCGGCTTTATTTCCGGCGGAAATTAAATCACATAAGCCTTGTGCTTCCAACAAATCCATTTTTCCGTTCAAAAAAGCCCGATAAGAAAATTCCCCCCTTGCGGCAGGTACCGCACCGGCTTGGCACAAAAGTTCCAACAATCGTCCACGAATGTAGGCAGATCCGTGTAAGGCAAATTCTACCACATCTTCCCCCGTAAAACTGCGCGGTGCCGGAAAATAACAAACCAATGCCTCATCTAACACACTATCTCCGTCTTTTAAACGACAAAACACTTGCTCACGCGGCGGAAAAACTTTATTTGCTTGCGTGAGTTTGCGCAATATAGACAAACTCTCCGGTCCGCTTAAACGGACCAAAGAAACGGCACTTTGACCGGCTGCAGTAGCCGGTGCGACAATGGTAGTTTGCATAGATTATATTTTATAATTTTTAGATTAGTTTTTGGGTATCTTTTCCGTACGCGCGCGCAAATAATCCACAAACAGGCAGGGAGACAAAAAAAGCCCCAGCATAAAACTGGGGCTTTTTAGTTTTAATGAAGTTATTTGTTTTCGTTATTTTCAACGGATTGAAATAAGGGACCGCAGGCACAATCCGTCTGAGACTCATTTTCAGAAGATGAAGCGCTATTCTCTACTTGAGAAACGGGCTGCTCTACCTGGTCTTGAGATTGTGATTCTGGGGCAAGTGTTTGAACAGTAGCAGAGACCTCATTTTCTACTACAACAGGTTCCTGCTCGATATTTTCTACTGTTTCCACATTTTCGGCAGGTACTTGTTGCAGAGGAACATTTTCCTCAACAACCGTTTCAGGTTGGGTATCTTGTGTGGCTTCTGCGACTGCTTCAACTTGGGTCGGAGTTTGCACAAAGACCTGTTCTTCTGCCGGCACTTCTGCAGGGGTAGCCTCGTTTAGCGTTGTTTCAGATACCGCATTTTCTTTTTGAACGGGTTGATCTGCCGGACGAGGACGCAACGTCACTTTACGCCATTGGCCTTCGCCTTCAGATACAGTAATGACAAACTCATTGTTTTCTGCTGCACGATGAATATATCGACGTAATTGAGCACTCATCGGGCGGAAACGATAGACACTGTAGCCGTTTTTGATTTGGTTGATACCATATTCCAAATCGGCATTAATTTTATCTTCGGCTTTGCGCCAATAGTTTTGCGTATCGGCAATAACGGATATCGGCTTATCAAAATGGCGGCTCAAACTCAATGTAGCCAAATATTGCAAAGACTCTAACGTTTTACCTTCTTTACCGATCACAATGGCCGGATGATCACAATCAAAGGTGAGCAAAATACGGTGTTGTTTTTCGTCCCACCAAGCATTCAAGTTTTCCGCTTTTACGTCCATATGAGCCAAAACATTGTTTAAAAAGTCTTTGGCCTCTTGTAAAGGGGCTTGCAAATATTCGGGCACAACGGCATTTTGGATTTCCAAAGACGGCAAAAGTTGTTTTTCATTCGTTTTTAAGATATTTTCAGCTTTACGGCCGGCTCCGTAAGAGCGACGTCCTCCACGTTTAATTTCGCGTACGGCGCCATCTTCTTGTTTACGACCGCGTCTATTGCCAGAGGAATGCCCTTTATTAGAACGTTTCTTTTTAGGAACGTCCATATAGATTTGAGCATCTAAATTAGAAGATACCCAACGTTTCTGGCGCACTTCCACAATAGCCGGACGAGCACCAAAACCTAAAAAGCCTTTGCGCGGATTTTCAATAACCGTCACTTCCACTTGATCTCGGCGAAGACCTAATTTTTTTAAGCCTTTTTCAATAGCCAAAGAAACATCTTTTGCTTCTACTTTTACTTTATGCGGCATAAAATAGACTCCTATTTCGCTTGTGCGAGTTTTTTATTAACCATGGTTTGAATACCAAAGGTAATCAAACTGTTTGTCAACCAGTACAATACTAAACCGGAAGGAAAATTCATAAACAACAAGGTAAAAATCAAAGGCATGTATTTAAACATGGCTGCCTGCGCAGGATCCATACCACTAGGTACGGTGGAACGTTGTTGGAAGAACATCACTGCCCCCATCAAAATAGGCAAGATGTAATAGGGATCTTTAGCAGACAAGTCCGTAATCCAACCCACAAATCCCGCTCCGTGCAAAGACCAAGAAGTGCGCAAGGCATTAAACAATGCCAAGAAAATCGGAAGTTGAATCAGCATCGGCAAACAACCTGCCAACGGATTAATCCCGTGCTTTTGGTACAAAGCCATCATTTCGCGGTTTAATACTTCCGGATTTGCTTTATATTTCTCTTGCAATCGCTTCATTTCAGGCTGTACTCTTTTCATTTTTACGCTGGATTTTAAAGACATTAAGGTAAACTTAAACAATAAAGTCTGTAAAAGCACCGTCAGCATGATAATAGCCACCCCGTAATTGCCGGTCCAACCATAGAAAGTTTCCAGCACATTGCGGGCTAAGCGACCCAATGTACCGAAGAAACCAAATTCAATACTGCGGCTAAAATGATAGGGCAGATGCTCAAAGGCTTGATAATCCTTAGGACCAAAGTAAAAGTCGGAATTTAACGCTATATTGGTTTTTCCGGCCAACGTTTGGCTGGGCACATTGATAGACAGTTGCGGTCCTTTCACCTCGCTCGTGCCAAATAATCCCCAAAAGCGTTCTTGGGTGTCAACCACTTCGCTCTTGGTCTGCAGTGTGGCGGCCGTCCAATTTTGAGGAATCAACACACTTAAAAAGTAGCGGTTTTGCACACCGGCCCAAATCCACTCTTTACTGGAAACAGGAGATTTATCTTTAGACGTAAACTTGACCAAAGTAGGGTGCTTTTTCCCTTCTTCCTGCATCAAATATACGGCTTTTGACTCACGTGCGTTATCCTTCAACTCACTTTTTACGGTAGATAAACCGGGCCCAAAGTTAAAAGAAAATGCCGGTAAGGTAATATCTTTGTTTGTTTTATTGGCAAAAGTAATATTGACGTGATTGATACCGTTTTCCGCAAAGGTATAGGTTTTTTCCATCACCACACCGCCGGCTAAATCACCCGCAAAAGTAATGGTATCTTTTGTGCGTTTGGTTTCACGGAAATCGACTTGCGGTAAGGTGGTCAAATACCCTTCCCCTTTATAAGGAGTCAGGTTAACATCACCCAATACATCTTTGAACAAATATTCTTTGATACCAGCGCCTTTAGATGTAAAAGTAATCTGAGCAACTGGAGATTGGAAGGTAATTAATTCTTCCGGTAATGCGGTTTTTTGAGTTTTAACAACAGATGCGGAAGACTCCGCCATAGCCAATTCTTGTTGAGTCTTGGCCAAAGCTTCTTCAGCGGCTTTTTGCTCTGCTTGTACACGAGGCACGACAACAAATTGATTATACCCCGTAAACAACAGCATAAAAAATACCGCTGCAAGTAAAAATTTTCTATCCATAAAAACCTCTGAAAATAGGCCGCTTGAGCGGCGGGCTTCTTTTCAGTAGGCTTTCAAACACGGAAAAGCGGGCTCTAAGGTACCGGATCGTATCCGCCCGGATGAAAAGGGTGGCATTTTAATACTCTGATAAGAGATAGCCACACTCCCTTAAAAACCCCATGTTTGGTTATTGCCTCTTTGGCATATTGACTGCAGGTAGGCGTAAAACGACACACCCCTCTCGGCCCCAACAAAGGCCGAACCAACAGCATAAAAACGCTAAGTAAAAATAGCAATAAATTCTTGCCCATCAGCGAAATTTTATTCATTTTGGGCACCGTAGCTCTGAATAGTTTGTTGAGCTTGTAATAATCCGGCCCTTTGGCACACCGCCAACAGGGCTTTTTCAGCCATGTTCAACGTGGCTAAGGTCTCGCTGTTGCGGGGACTGAAAATATAATACACCCCGCCTGATAATCTTTCCCGGTTAAGTCTGAAAGCTTCCCGCAGAAGCCGTTTTACGCGGTTTCTGACTACCGCGTGTCCTAACTTTCTAGATACAACTAGCCCCAAACGTCTTTGCTCTGTTCCCAGAGGGGCAGGCTTCCACCATAGCACAAGGCCGGGGCCTTGTATACGTTTACCGTCATGAATGGTACTCTTAAAATCGTTTTTAAGATGCAGACGGCAACCTCTGGGGAAGCCCTGGGAACTCATATGCTAAGCACGAATCAATTCGTGGCGGCCTTTGGCTCTTCTGGCGCTGAGGACTTTGCGTCCACCGGCGGTAGCCATACGGGCGCGGAATCCGATGTGTTTAGCTCTTTTGGCTTTATTAGGTCTGTATGTAGGTAGCATGCTTCTTTTTATACGAGCGGAGCAAAATACTCAAGCTCATATACTCCTGTTATTAAGTTAAATTCTCCTCTGCGGCGCAACTCACGCGGCAAAAAGGACCTATATATTATAGCTTATCAAAACGCAACTGTCCAACAGGATTTTTATTTTCCCTCTGTTTTACACAATGCGCTAAGAAATTTGCTACATTTATTATATGATATTTACAGATTCAGGTATTGTGCTTTTTCGTCAAGACTTTCGCGAAGCAGACCGCGTGATTGCGCTTTATACGTTAGAACATGGGCGCATCAACCTGCGTTTGCCGGGTGTTAACCGCGCCAAAGGAAAGTTAAAGGCTTTTAGCGAGCCTTTTACCTGCGCTACGTATCGTATTTATACTAAAAGAGCCAATGTAATGGGAACCGTCACCGGTGGAAAATTAGAACACATTTTCCCCTCTATTCGTACGGATTTGAAACGCCAAACACTAGCCTTGCATTTTTGTGAGTTGATGATGCGCCTTACCCCAATGCATCAACCCAGCGCTGAAAAGTACCGCCTTTTATTGCAGGCTTTGACAGAGCTTGAGTTAAACGGAGTAAATACTGCTTTTTCTGCTGCTTTTACCTTGCGTTTGATGACTGCCGCCGGTTTTGGTTTAGATCACCCTGTATTAAAAATAAGCAAAGAATTTTGGGAAAAAATGCACTTTGAATCTTTTTCCGCCTTAAATTTTCAAGAGCCGGAAGATTTGCTTTCTTTAAGTAAATGCAATGAAGTTTGCAGACGTTTTTTAAATCAATATCTTACTTTCCCTCTGCAAACATTAAAGCCTTTTGCCTTATCGGAAGAAGAATATTTTGAAAAATCAGAGCAATCCCCCGCCCTCGATTTGAAAGCGGCAGAAGTGATTGCGTAAAAGAAATGTCAAAGCGAACACATCTAGGCCAGCAAATCATCCATATCCGGATAAATATCACACATAGACCGATAGACTTTAAAGGCGTTCTCTTTTACAAAACTAGTAGGTTGTTTTAAATCAGGAATTATAATTGCACGTGCGCCGGCCGATATAGCCGCCGTAGCTCCTGCTACGGAATCTTCAAAAACGATGCATTGAGCAATATCCGTCTGTAAATTTTGCGCACAACGCAAAAACACTTCCGGATCAGGCTTGGGATTGGCCACATCGTCTGCCGTCACCACAGTGTGAAAAAACGACCTGATTTCATTTTTCTCCAGCAAGGTTTCCGCCCAGCGGCGAATATTAGAGGTACCCACTCCCAATTTAAATCCTCTATCATAAAAGTATTTTACCGTTTCTTTTGCACAAGGACGAAACGGAATGGGATATTTCTGCATATAGTCTTCAAAATGTCGGCAGCATGCATCGTGCAAAGCCTGCACGTCCACTTCCCTTCCGAAGTAGCTTTTCATAATCGGGGCAGCATCGGCTGCGCTCATACCAATACAGCTTTCAAACAAATCAAAAGTAAAATCCAACCCCATCGGTTTAGCGGCCGATTGATAACATTTAAAATAAATCGGCTCCGTACTAAACAGTGTGCCATCCATATCAAAAATAATGCTCTTAATCATCATTTTATTGTAGCAGTTATTTTTTCTTTCGCCAATCTTTCATTTTTATCTTCGCGCCTTCCCCTATGTTTTGTATAATTGTATATATGAAACACGGAATGAACTTTCAAGATATTATTTCTTCCTTAAACGATTATTGGAAGAAACAAGGCTGTATCCTTGTACAACCCTATGATATGGAAAAAGGTGCCGGCACATTTAACCCCGCCACCGTTTTGGGTTCTTTAACCAAGACCCCCGTTAACCGCGCTTATGTAGAGCCCTGCCGCCGCCCTGCCGACGGTCGCTACGGAGAAAACCCTAACCGCTTGGGCAAATATTATCAGTACCAAGTTATTATGAAGCCGGCTCCGGCCAATATTCAAGAAATCTATTTAAACTCTTTAAAAGCTATCGGCTTAAACCCTAAAGAACATGATATGCGCTTTATTGAGGACGATTGGCAATCCCCCACCTTAGGGGCGTCCGGCGTAGGTTGGGAAATTTGGTTAGACGGCATGGAAATTACGCAGTTTACTTATTTCCAAAACATGGCCGGTTACTCGTTAAATCCCATTACGGTAGAAATTACCTATGGGTTGGAACGTATTGCTATGTATTGTCAAAAAGTGGACAATGTCTTTGACTTACGTTGGAACGATACCGTCACTTATCGTGATGTACATCACGAAAATGAACGTCAATTCTCCCACTATTATTTTGAAGAAACCAATGTAGAACACTTGCGCCGCTACATTCAAGAAGCTGAAGAAGAATGCCATGCTTTATGCAAAAAAGGCCTCTACCTGCCTGCTTATGAATGTGCCATGCGCGTATCTCATTATTTCAATATGTTGGAAGCACGCGGAGCCATTTCTGTTTCGGACCGCACGAATATCATCACTAAAATCCGCAATTTAGCCAAAGCCTGCGCAAAAGTATATGTAGAAAGCGTAGAGCCTAAAGAAGAAAAAGAGGAGGTTGCTAAATGAACGCATTTTTAGAAATTGGTTGTGAACATCTGCCTTCTCGCTTTGTTAAACCGGCTATGAGCCAAATGGAAAGTTTGGCTAAATCCCTTTTAGAAGAAAAACGCATTTCTTACCATCAAGTATCTGCGTTTGGCACTTATCGCCGTCTGTGCCTGATTATAGAAGGCATTGCCGAGAAATCTGCCGATGAGAAAAAAGAAGTCAAAGGACCTCCGGCTAAACTTTTAAAAGATGCTCAAGGAAACTTCACTCCTCAAAGTGCCGGCTTTGCCCAAAGAAACGGTATTGCTCCTGAAAAATTGGTTATTAAAGAAACCGAAAAGGACCTTTTATTTTTGCCGATTTAAATATTAAAGGTGAAAAAACGATTAAACTCTTGCCGGAAATTTTTACTCGTATTATTACCGGTATTGAATTTGCCAAAAATATGGTTTGGGAAGAAAGCGGGCTTAAATGGGCGCGCCCGATTCGCAGTTTAATCGGTTTATACGGAAATAAAATCGTTCCTTTTGAGGTAGCCGGTGTAAAATCCAACCGTTTTACTTATCCGATTACTTCTTTTGGTCGCAAGCCGATTCGTGTGGAAAAAGCCGATAAATCTTACTATGTAGATCTTTTAAAATCCCAACCGCAGCCTATTTTGGCCCTTCCGGAAGAACGCAGAGAAGCCTTAATCCGCAGCGTTATGGCAGAAGCCAAAGCACGCGGTTATCATGCGGATTTAGATGCTGCCCTAATTGAAGAAACCGTTTATTTCACCGAACATCCGGTAGCAGTTTGCGGAGATTTTGAACTTAAGTTTTTAACTTTGCCGAAAGCCTTTATCGGCACCGTTTTCAAAACCCAACTCAAAATGTTCCCCGTAGTCAATGATCAAAATGAAATTCAGCCGTACTTTATCGCCGTACGGGATGGTGTTTCCGTCAATCAGCAAGAAGTATGCGACGGATTTAAAAAAGTAATGTCTGCACGTATGTCTGATGCTGTTTTCTTCTATGAAAACGATAAAAAAGAAAGTTTGGACTTATTTAAAAACAAATTGGCAGACCGCACTTTTTTGGAAGGCTTGGGCAATTTGTTGGAAAAATCTGACCGCACGCGCGAATTGGCCATGTGGCTCTGTGACCGCTTAAATCAAAATGCTATTAAAGACAGCGTCACCTATGCGGCTGGTTATGCTTATGCAGATTTGGCCAGTTCTGTAGTCTATGAGTTTCCTGAATTACAAGGCTACATGGGTGGCCGCTATGCAGAATTGGAAGGCCATAATGAAGAAGCCCAAGCAATGGAAGAATTTTACTTCCCTCTTTCTTCTAATTCAGAAATTCCCTCTACCTTAACCGGTGCTATCGTTTCTTTAGCCGGAAAAGTAGATACTTTGGCTGGAAACTTTATTATCGGGCAAATCCCCACCGGAAGTGAAGACCCCTTTGCTTTACGTCGTCAGGCCTTTGGTGCAGTGCGCATTTTACTTGAAAAAGGATTAAACGTTTCTTTAAAAGAAGTAATCCAAAAATCTTTATCTCTTTATGCCGGTAAAGATCTACAAGAAGCAGAGAAACAACTAAAAGATTTCTTCTTCCAACGTTTAGCCTTGCTCATGCAACAACGTGGCCATCAAGCCTCCACCTTACAAGCGGTCAACCATTGGTATGAAACACCCCTTGAACAAGTGGAAACCTTGATTAAAGTGTTGGAAAATAGCCGAAGCGGTGCAGACTTTGCTGCCGCAGCAGAAGCCTCCAAACGCGTATGTAATATCCTGAAAAAGGCGTCTGTTTCCGACAATCGCGTAGAGGAAAACCTCTTACAGCAAGAAGCTGAAAAAGAACTTTTCAAAACTGTACAAAATGCAGAATCCGTATTAAATGAATTGGCATCTCAAGGACAAACACAAAACGTTTGCGAACAAACTTTGTCTGTTTGTGCTGGCTTTGCCGCTCCGTTATCTAAGTTCTTTACAGATGTAATGGTCAATGTAGACGATACCGCCGTACGCAACAATCGGTTAGCATTGCTAAGCCATGTGCGCAGTATTTTAACGCAAGGCATAGCAGATATCAGCAAATTATAAGGTTAAAAACACATCAAAAACCCTCGTTTATCGACGAGGGTTTTCTTTTTTATTTTACCCCTTGACAATTTATTAAATCCGCTTATACTAAGTAATAAGTTAGTCCCGGTTCTAATGTTGTTTGGGGCTTTGTATGACTGCCAGATGTGAGAGGTTGGACCGCTGGGTTGGGCTTCATTTACGCGCGGATGTATGAGCCGCAAATGGAGTGTTGCAAGGAAGGTTGCCGTTGATGTGCGCCGCGTATGTTGTGTGTCTTCTCTGCGGCGGCTAGCGGTAAGGCCGTGCAGACGTGGCGGAAGTAGCGGAGGTTGATGTATATGGTTCGGCCGATGCGAAGTGAGCAGTTGACAAGGTGTCCGAAGCGTAATTCGTTGGAACTGAGTAGAAAAGGAAAATGCAATGACACAAACGACGTGACCCCCCGATTGGATATCGGGGGGCCTTTTTTGTGAAAAAATATATATGAATAAAAATCCCACTTTTAGCAGGGTCTTTAATTACTCAAGCACACTGGGCGGTGGCAAAGGCCCATCTGTCAACAGAGAGTCTTCCTTCGGCTGAGATGTAGCCGTTGAAACGGTACTTTGAGTACCCGTCAAATTCAACTCTTCAGCTTCAGTCATCTCTTTGTCAATTTGAGTTTCTTGGTTTTGTTCTGTCCCGTCTGTCTGTGGCAAAGGGGTTAAGCGCATTTCTTCATAGGATTCCAATGCCGGCTCAATGGATTGCTCCATCGGTTCTTCTTGCACAGTCGGCCCCATGACAACAGGTTTAGATTGAACCTCTGCTTCTTGGTGAGAGTTCGTTTTCGGGCTGTATGTACCGGAGGGATTCCACCAAGTCGGAGGATTTCCGGCACAAGCACACAAAGATAGAGCAAACAAACAAATAAATAAATTTTTCATATTTTTATTATATCCTTTTTATAAAATTTTTTGTGCTAAAAGAGCCTCTTTATATAAAGCACCTGCCCGATAACTGCTCCGCACCAACGGACCACAAGCAGCACCTAAAAACCCAATAGAGAGAGCATATTGCTGCCACTTTTGATATTCTTGCGGCTGAGGATAAGACAGTACGGGATGATGCTCTTTAGAAGGTGCCAAATACTGCCCGATCGTTAGCAAATCCACCCCTACAGAACGCAAATCCTGTAAGGTATGTTTGATTTGTTCGTTTGTTTCCCCCAGCCCCAACATGATGCCTGATTTAGTGAAAACATTCGGAGCTACTTTTTTGCAATGGGCCAATAGGTCTAAAGAACGTCTGTAATCCGCTCCCACACGCACGCCGGCATAAAGTTCGGCAACGGTTTCTATGTTATGGGCCAATACGGCAGGACGCGCCGACAGCACCGTTTCCAAATCTTCAGTTTTTCCGCGAAAATCAGGAATCAACGGCTCTACTTGTACTTCAGGAGTGCAAGCGCGTATCGCCTCTATCACGCGGGCAAAATGGCCGGCCCCTCCGTCTTTTAAATCATCGCGGGTAGGAGATGTCAGCACCGCGTAGTGGATATTCCATTCTTTGACGGTTTTTGCCACATTTTCCGGCTCTTGCTCATCAGGCGGTAAAGGGGTTTGTTTGGTGACGGCGCAAAATTTGCAACCGCGCGTACAAATGCCCCCCAAAATCATAAAGGTAGCATCACCGCAGTTGAAACATTCACCGCGATTGGGACATCGCGCCTCTACACATACAGTGTGTAAAGAGCGCACGTCTAATGAATTTTGCGCTTGCAAAGCGCGCTGAGAACGAAGGGCGGCCTTGTTTTTGCCGACCATTTCTTTTAACCATTGAGGAATTTGTGCCGTCATATTGATATAATTATAGTAAATATGAAAAAATTACTCCTTTTATTTTTAACGTTTTTTATTGCTTTTTGTGCGCAAGCGCAAGAAAAAGCAGCGGTTAGTTTGTCAGAAGCGGCAGAAACTTATTTTTCCGGCCACCCACAAACCGCTTTAGAGCAATATTTGCAAATTTCCAAAGAGAGCAAAGAAAAAGATGCTTTTTTAAATGCGGCCTATATTGAATTGGAACAAGGCCACCCCAAGCAAGCAGTAGATATTATGAGCGTGGCTTATTTGCTTTATCCGACTGATGCTGAAGTGACGGAATTTATGGCCGAAGCCTATTTGGCAGACGGCCAATATGAAAATGCTGAGAAATTTTTCTCATTATTAGAGGGCGGCGGAGAACGGTCCGAATTTTTACTTATTCACTTAGCCAGAGCACAGCTGGGTATGGGTGAAACTCAACTGGCCAAACTTAATTTACAAAGAGCCGCCAACGGCAATAATCATACCGCTTTGTCTAATTTTTTATTAGGACAAATTTACGAGAAAGAAACACAATGGCAGCAGGCAGCCGCTGCCTATGAAAAAGCGGTCAATTATGACCATCAGTTTACCGAAGCCCGCCTTGCTTGGGCACGTAGTTTGGAAAAAGCCAAAAATTATAATGAGGCTTATCGTCAATATCGCATTTTACGCTCTGCCAGCCCCAAAAATACCGTTTACAATGCCGCCCTTACGCGTCTAAAACCCAAACTTACCAAACAAGAAAAAGAGTTGGAAAACCGCAAAGAACGCCAACTGCACACCATTGTAAAGCCGGTTGTTTCGCTGGAAGGCAAATTACAAACCCTTCGTGTCGCCATCGGCACTACGGCCGGAGGAAGGCCTGCCACGCGCAACCAATTGACCTTTATCCCCTCCCACCCGTTTACAGTCACACTAAAAGCAACCGGCAAAACCTTGCTGATCGGCAAAGCCAAAGAAACTTGGAGTGTGCAACTAAATAAAGGGAAAGCAGTATTAGTATCTGCAAAAGGGAAGAAATATCCTTTTTCGGGCAGTATTATCATAACTGTAAAACCCCCCTCCTCGTTTGAGGGTGCTACCATTTTGGTGAAAAAAGTAATGAGCGGCGCCGGTATGACGTGGGCCAGTGTTGATGATAAAGAGTATCGTGGACAATTGGAAATAAAACACGACGTCAAACGCGCCACATTGTTGGCAATCAATATCGTCAATATTGAGGAGTATTTAATGGGGGTTATGTCTTCGGAAATGCCCAAGCAATTTCCTATGAATGCCTTGCGTGCACAAGCGGTATTGGCACGCACATATGCTATGAAGCACTTAGGTAAGCATAAAGCCTACGGCTATGATTTATGCGATACGCAAAACTGCCAAGTATATGGTGGGGTCACAGCCGAAAGCGAAACGGGAAACGCAGCCGTAGAGTCTACGATGGGTCAGGTACTCTTGTACAAAGAAAAACCCATAGAAAGTGTGTTTTCGGCTAATGCAGGAGGTTTTACACAGAGTGCCAAAGAAGCAGGCTGGTATGCTACGGACTATTTAAACCCCGTTTCCGATTATAAAGATTTTGATTTTACCGCCCTTCAGCCCTATCAATTTAAAAATTTACTTCAGCATCCGCATGATGCATATAGTAAATATGACAAAAATGTCAGCCGTGCGGCCTATCGTTGGACGCGCGTCGTGGAAGAAAAAGACTTGCGCCAGATTATTAAACGACAGAAAAAAGACATCGGCACCATTACCGCCATTATTCCGCAAAAGCGGGGACGTTCCGGTTATGTCAGCCAAGTTTTAGTCAAGGGAACAAAGGGTAGTGTGACACTTAAAAAAGAAAATGTAATCCGCAATAACCTTTGTCCCGGCATGCTTAGAAGCAGTTATTTCATTGTGGTGCCTAACTATGAAGACAGAAAACTGAAAAACTTTGTCTTTTACGGTGGCGGTTGGGGGCATGGGGTAGGCTTTTGTCAAACAGGTGCTGCCGGCCGGGCTGAAGCTGGGCAAGACTATAAAGAAATTTTACAACATTACTTCCCCAATACTGATTTAACCGATACCAGAAAAGAATAAAATCCCACTCCGATTAGAGATGCTAATCTTGCTGGTTCCCATTCTCGATGAACGATAGACTATTTTTAATTGCACGACGAGAAAATGAATTTATAAAATCCCACATTAATTGTAAATCTTTACTGTTTTTCCAATTTAAGGAACGGTAAAAATTAGTTGTCAAATCTTGTCTATATATACTAATCTGTAAGATTTCAGGGGAAATCTCTGCCACTAATTGATCAGATATTTTGACATAAATCGGATTAATACTTACACTAGTTACGCTGAAACCGTCAGGGTCACGAATAAGGTATCCGTCGACATTGACCATAACGTTTGGAGCAGATCCTAGAAAATATTGCCAACCTTCAGTCAGTTCCGCCCCAGAAAAGAAGGCGATCAAGGTTTCATACTCTTGTTGATTTAAAGATTGTAGGTCTGCAAAATTACGGTTTAAGACATAATATTTAAAGATCGGGTTTTTCTCCATATAATACACCCATTTTTCCCGGACCTCTAAAATATTCTTAAACTCTTGGAGTTTTCTCTCGCCGTACTTAGCTCTATACGTTTCTTCGCAAGCTTCCAAACCGCCA